>JAEWAA010000661.1 GCA_023391955.1 Bacillota bacterium
TCTCAAAACAATGCCAGGGGTTGTTCGATATTACCATCGGGCCTTTGGTCAGATTGTGGGATTACAAGAGCTCTACGGAGGCTCCCGAAGAGGCAAGAATTAAGCAGCTGCTTCCGCTGATCGGCTATGACAGCCTGGTCCTCAACCGCCGTGCGCAAACAGCCGCTCTCCGCAAGGAAGGCCAGTCCCTTGACCTGGGCGGAATCGGCAAGGGGTATGCCAGCGACCGGTTTTTGGAAACCCTCAGGAGCTTCGGCGTTTCTTCCGCGTTTACCAATATCGGGGGTGGTGTGGCCGTTCTGGGGAGAAAACCCGATGGGGCTTTGTGGAGCGTGGGCATCCGGCATCCCCGGCAGGAACAGGGGTTAATCGGCGCAGTTGCCGTGGACAGTAAGGCTGTCGTCACCTCGGGAGATTACCAGCGCTACTTTATTGACCGCGGGGGCAAAAGACGGCATCATATCCTGGACCCCCGCACAGGATTTCCGGCGGAATCCGGGCTGATCAGTGCTACTGTAGTAGCTGACAGCGCCACAGCGGCGGATGCGTTATCTACGATTCTTTTTGTGGCCGGTATGGAAAAAGGGCTTGAGATTCTTCGGCTCTTCCCCGGGGCCGGGGCCATTCTGGTTGATGCAGACCTCCGGATTTACGTTACTGCAGATATTGCGGAGCTTTTTCAGACTAATAAGGGCATCACGGCCAGTATCCTGTAAGGAGCATAAGGAGGAAAATCAATATGAAGCGAAAGGGGAATCGCAAATTGCTGATTGCAGGCATTGTAGTGTTGGTGATTGCGGGAGGATTGGGAGGTGCGCTGCTTTTTACGGAGGGGGAACGGCGGGAGGCACGGAATGTCCCGATCAAAACCATCAGCTTCAAAAGCCTTCGTGACGGCACCTATACCGGCGGATACCAAGGAGGCAAATACAAGTGGCGGGCCAACAAAATCCAGGTCACGGTGTCCTCCGGGAAAGTGACGGACATTCAGGTTCTGGAGCAAACCGAGAAAAAACCTCCCGAATTCACGAAGGAGTTATTCGGCAGGGTCATCCAGGCCCAATCCCTGCAGGTGGATGCCATCAGCGGCGCAACCCTGACCTCCAAAGCCTTTCTTAAGGGGGTAGAGGGTGCGCTTGAGAATAAGGTGAAATAATCCCTTCACCAATCAGGAGGATTGCTTTTCGCCGGGGGCCTTGGGAGGCCAGACAAAGTAGGACACGGCAATAATCAGGTCGATACCCAGCACAACGGACCAAAGGCGGATGATCTGATCAAGGGCTTCCGTACGCGAGATGTCCTGCACCATATACACCATTAGCAGCAGCAGACCGCAGCCGATAGCATAAGCGAGCAAATGGAGCACCCACCCCTTCAGATAATCGCGGGAGTAAGCAAATCCGTACAGTTTGGCCGGTTTATCCCCCTGCTTGGCGACATAATAGCGGAAGCGGCTGTCTGCCCAGGCGATCATTCTTTTGCCATAAGCGATGGAGACCCCTATATATACGGCGGCAATCCCATGGGCAGTGGTGGCTTGGGCTCCATGATACAAATCCCATCCCGTAACCGCCAGCAAAATCAAATCAATCAATGGCGTCATAGCCAACAGTATCATGCCAAGGGAAGATAACCGCAGTAGATACCTGGCTGTAAGACCCAAGGCGATCACAACCCAAAAAGCAACTTCACACACCACAATGACCCAGGCGACACCATTCATCGTATCGTATTGCTCCTTCCCATAAAGAAATTTGTTAGGCTAGGCAACAAAAGTATATCACCTGATTTTAAATAATACAACCGTATTAAATAAAGGTGTTACACAGCCGCCGGATTTGCTACAATAACGGTATGCCAAAAATAGTCGATCATTCCGAAAGAAAGCTGAAGATTGCAGAAGCAACCTGGCGGGTTGTCAAGCAGAGGGGCATAAAGGGGGTTAGTGTACGGAATATTGCCCAGGAAACAGGCTTGTCCCCGGGCGCGCTGCGCCATTATTTTCCCGATCAGGATCAATTGCTGGTGTTTGTGATGCAAGTTGTGAAGGACCGTGTAACCGCCCGGATTCAACAGGTGTATCAGTTGGAGCTGCCCCCTGTCAAGAAGGTGCTGGGCATTCTGTTGGAGATGATCCCCACTGATGAGGAGCGGCGCACCGAAATGGAGGTGTGGTTTGAGTTTACCTTCCATATGAAAAAAGCCAACCCGGATGCCTTCGATGCCCAGCATGATGGGATATACGAAGGAGTGGGCCGGCTGCTGGCCTATCTGAAGAGGGAAGGAAAGCTGCGGGAGGAGCTGAATCTGGAGCTGGAGGCAGAGCGGCTGTACGCCGTGCTTGATGGTCTGGCGCTTCATATGCTCTTGGACGGCGCACGCCTGGACAGCCAACGTGCCCGGGATATGCTGGAGCAGCATCTGGCATCGATATGCCAGTAATCCAGAGACCGCTTCATAGGCACAAATCATATTCTCTTTACCACCTGCTCCGCGGCAGTATCCGCAAAGTGAGGCCACATCATGATATGATATGGCCTATTTGCAGTTCGTGCATATTTCTGTTAGTGGTACCAACATTTTCACCCGCCAAAACGTTATATTCATGAAGGGGGTAGTGCTATCCCGTCAGGGGAAGGTGGAAGAGGCTCTGGAAGCTTGGGAGCTGTCCAATGAATTGGATGCCAATCTCATCGATGGCCGATTCAGCCGGGCTTTCCTGTTGAAGCGGGAGGGCAGGCTTGAGGAGGCGAAGGAGGAGTGGAAGAAAATCATCCTGTTTCTGAACCGGCATGATTTCGACGATGTCTGGCCAAAACAGGAGCTGGAGAAGCTTGAGGCAGAGATTAGAAAAGGATAAACGAGCTGTTACCCGCCTATCTTTAAGGCGGGTTTAGCTGCTGTTTACTTCACGCGAAACGTGCGATGCCCGTACCTGCGTACCAAAACAAACACGAGTAATAGGTAAACCACTGTTACAGTGAAAATAACCGCTGTCAGGCGGGAGCTGGGCACCCGCAAAACAAGGCTGACTCCGCATGCGGACGAGACGGCCATGTTTAGTAAGTAGTACAGGGGGTTCTTCACATTCAGTTCCGTCGAATACGGTTGAAACAAGTAATACATACATAAATGATGGACCGTGAAAAAGACGGACAGGGAAACCACACATATCCAAAGCAGGAGCAGCTCGCTATTCAGCCACTCCCCTCCGGTTGAAGCCGCGATAGCGGTCAGTGACACTCCAAGAGCGGCTGCAATCGACAGGTTCATGCCCAGCATTTTTCCGAACCGGATACGAAAATGTTCATAAGCCGCGTTTCGGTAATAGCTGTACCGCAGCAGACTGAGATCGCAATTGTAGAACATCGTCTTGCATATCTTCTCGCCCACGGCCATGAAGTACATGACCAAACCCAGAACAGGGAAGATCGCTGCCACTCCCCATCCGAGGCTCTGCACTTCCTCCCGAAACAGAAGCATGAGGGCTACGCCAACCACCCCGGCAGCACCGATGATGGCTAACCGTTTGTTCACCGGGCCTCTGATCAGACTGCGGTGCCTGAGGAAAAAAAGAGCGTTCAGATAGGCGTAGCCTTTCTTCGACTCCAGCTTGTTCTGCTGCTCCTGCTCTACCTTATAATCGCTGTCCTTGACCCTAACACTTTTCTTCTCTGCTTCAGACATCATTTTGCCCAGGTTCAGCAGCGGGTCATCCCGTTTGGTTGCGGCATCAACCGCTTCCCTGTATCCGGAATAACGGGCCAGCTTTACCGCCGCCCACAATCCCCCCGCCGTAATGACAAGGACGGCAGGCCAACTGAGCAGAACCGCTTCCGTTGGCGGCGCCCATTGGAACAGCAGCGGCACATACGCAGCAGCATAACCAAGCGCAATGACGCTCCATACGATGGCGGTATGCTTGATCAGCACCAAACCCGTTTTCTCAAAAAGCTTCAGATGCGCATACTCGGCTACAATCCGCCACAGTGTGATTACGGCTGCAAGCAGGATTGCCTGTGTAACAGTGCCTCCCACACGCGTTGCGAACAAGAGCATGACAGACAATAGATAGATGAAAAAGGTCACATAACGATACCCCATCGACGCCTTCATGTACCTTGTCGGAGACAATCTCATGAGCTTCACCGCTACATATTTTTCCCTCTTCGGCTCAAGGACCGTCACACTGCTAACACTGGCCACCACTACGCTGATCATAGCCAAAATATGAACAAACTGCCCCAGGGTTTGGTCCTCTGTCAACCCTGCTCCTAAACTGACAACAGGCAAGTAAACAAGTATCCCTACATAAGCCAACCTGGTCATGAATCCCCACAACAAGGTAAGCAGAACCGCGATGACGGAAACGGTTTTTTTGAGCTTCAAATTTGCGTAGGCACTTTCCTTGATCAGCTTGCCGATCAGGGGCAGCTTCTGAATGTAATAAAAAAGCAGATTAACCGTAGTGGATGTGCGGATAGACAGCAGCGTGTTGATGGTTCTAAACATGGCTTTCGTCCTTCAAGAGTTGAATGACGGACTGCTCAAACTCAGGGCTCTTCAGCAGCTCAGACGGTACGCCGGACAATTTCCCGTTGTTCAATAAGACCAGTTCATCGCAAAGGTCCGATGCCAATTGGAGGATATGCGTGGAGAAGATCAGAATGTGATCCCGCTTCATCTCCCGCAGCATGTTCTTCATCTCCAACGCCACAATCACATCGAAGGAAGTGAGGGGCTCATCCAGCAGAATGACCGGCGGCTTCGTCAACAGGAACAGCAGCATCTGCAGCTTGTTCTTCATCCCGTGGGAGTAGTTTTTAATCAGCCGGTGCCGGTCCTCGGTGGTCATGCTCATCATTTCAAAATAATGATCAATCCCTTGTTCCGTCTGCAGCTTGTCCCGGTTAATATCCATGAAAAACCGGACAAATTCATAACCCGTCAGAAATTCCGGAAGAATCGGAAGGGAGTACACATACCCGACATCCTGCTCACGCAGCTTCCGCATCTGGCCGTTCTCCTCCAGAAGCACCTGTCCGCCATCCGTGGCCATCTCTTGGCTTAAGCAGTTGAACAGCGTTGTCTTCCCCGCTCCATTACGGCCGAGCAGACCATAAATCTTCCCTTTCTCAAAGGTGAACCCCGCTTCCCGGAGCACCTGCTTATCATCAAACCGTTTCACGATATCCTCTATGATCAAACGCAACTGCAACACCTCCGTATGGTCATAAAAAACATCCCCGGTTTATCTACGCCACAAGGAGGGGCGGGGTTTCAACCGGCTTGCGGCCGGCTGTTGGCGGTTGTTTGCAAGATTAATTCTGCTTGATTCATTTAACACAAACTATCCCTTGATAGAATTGTAAATTTATAGAACAATAAATTTACATCAAACGAAAATTATGTGTCAGGCTAAGTCGGATGGGTCGGCTTACAGAGCTTGATCGAGACTTGGAGGTGAAATATGGCCCTTACATTTGGTTATGTACTTGGTGCGCTCCATGCAAGGTCTGTCAAACAGACGGCGAAACTTGCATGGAGCATAAGATAATTTCGCCGTAATCGTTTGTCGGCCTTGCATCCTTAAAGAAAATTTTAAGGAGCGGGTAATATGACAAACAAATTAAAAGCGTATAAAAAGGAACTTGAGATTTCCTACACATCCGGCGCTTATGCGACGTTTGAGTTATTGAAAAAACGGACTAGCGACGCCAAGTGCGTATACATCCACTCGGATTACCGTGACGACGATGGCCTTAGCGAGCTGTGCAATGCGCTAAACGTGCCTCTAGTGCAGTCTGACAAGGCATTTAGCATTGTAAACCAAAAGGAAAACAGCTATGTACTCGGTGTATTTCGCAAATATGCGGATGGGCTTGCGGTAGATGAGCCGCATATTGTGCTGGTAAATCCGTCTGATATGGGAAACCTCGGTACCATCATCCGCACAATGGCAGGACTGAACCTTAGAAATCTTGCCGTGATTGAACCGGCGGCGGATGTATGGAATCCCAAAACCGTCCGTGCCAGTATGGGCGCGTTGTTTCACATACGACAATGCGTGTATTCGAGCTTTGACGAGTACCAGACGCAATATCCGCTCCACGCCTTATTCCCATTCATGCTTACGGGCGCGATTGCGCCAGAGGACGCACCGAAGTGTCCCCTCTTTACACTGATTTTCGGAAACGAGGCAAGCGGATTATGCGAAGCATTTGCCCATATTGGTCAAAGCGTTAAAATTCCGTTGTCTGCCGATCTGGACTCGTTCAACCTTTCCATCGCCGCGGGGATAGGAATGTATGCGTTCGCACGGAACAACAATCTGGTGTAAGTGCAGCCGGCCATCACCAAAACTCGTGGCAGTCACTAGAGCGCACCTTGCTCCGGTTGACTGCCTCTTGTTGTTACTAAACCCCCATGCTTGAATAATTTCAATGCCAAAAAGTGGTTGTTCCAAGCAACGCGCGGGCGGGACAAACCGCTAAAAACGCTCGAAGCAATCATAATTTCTTTGTCTATAGATTTTGCCATCCTTGAAGTCGAAGAGGCAGCAGAAAAACGCTTTGAGCTGCTGCCCAGTTTTAAACACACGAACATCCGCTCCAACCTCGGCCGTCCAAATCACTTCTGTGATCAGGGTCTCTCCAGCTTCGTAAACCCGCTGAATATCGTACTTCTGTTCTTTCAAAAGCTTTTTTCCATTAGGTATTCGTTGCAACAGCACTTCAAAGTTGCTTACAACCACACCGGGAGTAATCAAATTCGGGAATTCGGTTTGTTCGATTTCTGGATGAAGTAAAGGCTTGAAGTCAGACTCGGAGATACTGAAAGTTTCAATCAACTCAAAAAACCGCTTCACTGCCTCCAACTTCATGCGGGCACCTTCTTTAACTTTTTTTGTACTTCCAATATTAGTATATCATTCCATCAACGTCAGGTTTAAAGAGAAGTATGAACTTTGACCTCTTGTTTCAAGCTGTTGAACGAGAACGCCAAAAAGGGCTGCAACAGCCTGCCTCCCGGCAACCTGTCATAGCCCTCATCAGCACGATCCAATGTCTTACACTTCGTCTCCCACAGCAATCGGGTTGTCCCCGTGGCTGATCCAATCGCTCCAGCTTCCCAGATACAGCTTCGCATCCTCCCGCCCGGCCTCAGCCAAGGCCAGCAAGTTGGGGCAGGCGGTGACGCCGGAGCCGCAGTACACGATAATCTCCTGGTCCGGATAGATGCCGTCGAACCGTTCCTTTAACTCCTCCGGGGACAGCCACAAGCCGTCCGTTCCCAGGTTATCCTTCCAGAAGCGGTTCTGTGCTCCCGGTATATGACCCGCCTTCTTGTCGATGGCCTCTTCCTCGCCCCGGTACCGCTTCGGTTCTCTGGAGTCGATGAGCACCGTCCCCGGCCACTCCAGCTTCTCCCGCACATCCTCCATCACCACCAGCATCCGGTTCTGCACCCGGGGGCCGAACACCTTGGGCTTCACCGGTGCGGCAGGCTCTGACGAAACCGGAAGACCCGCCTGTACCCAGCCGCTGTATCCGCCATCCAGGAGATAGACCTTCTCATGGCCGAGAAACCGCAGCAGCCACCAGAACCGCGCCGCCATTGCTCCTCCTTGGTCGTCATAGGCAATCACCGTTGTATCCCGGTCAATCCCCTGCTCCCCCAGCTTCAGCACCAGCACACCCAGGTCAGGCATGGGATGCCGCCCGCCATGCTCCCCCACCGGACCGGATAGCTCCTCCTCCAGGTCAAAATAAACAGCCCCCGGCAGATGTCCTGCCGTATAAGCCTCCCGCCCGGAATGAGACTGCCCCAGTTGGAACCGGCAGTCCGCCAGCACCACAGGCTCCTTTCCCTTCAGCTTCTCCATTACTTGCTCCCTGCTTACAATATACCGGTGTTGCTTGGCCATAAACTCCACTCCCCGCTTGACGCGTCAATGTACTGCCATTATACCAAAATCCGCTTCCCGCCGCCGCAGTCCTCCGCAAGAAGAACCAACCGGCGCTCATATGACAGAGCCGCCTCGTTTTCCTGCCAGAAAATTTGTCAGAATTTTTAAAGTTTATATCTCCAACAAACGGTTTAAAGAAAGAGTGTAAAGAGAAAAACCAACCAAATCTACCACAATAGAACGTTGGAGAGGAGAATGTAAAATGGGTTTCATTTGGTCCTTGATTATCGGTGGTGTTATCGGCTGGCTGGCCGGTGTTATTCTGGGTCGCGACATTCCCGGAGGCGTCATCGGCAACATTATCGCTGGTTTCATTGGTGCCTGGTTAGGTAGCTTGATTATGGGGGACTTCGGTCCGGTAATCGGCGGCTTCTACTTCGTACCGGCTCTAATCGGCGCAGTCGTGGTGGTCTTCTTGACCAGCCTCATTCTGCGCAATACCAGCCGCAGACACAGCTGATGCAGGCAGCGGACAGCGAAGCGTCCGCATTCACAACTGGGAACCGGGACATCTGTCTCCGGTTCTTTTTGCGTGTCAGTCGAATGCCATCCTGCAAAAGTGCAGTTATTTTAACCAGTGGCCCCCTATATTGGTGCCTATCCTGCAAAAGTGCATCTATTTTACTCTTAAATTGCCAATCAGGTGGAATCCACGGAAATTAGCTGCACTTTTGCATTTGAGCCCACCGGTTAACGCGCTTAGCGGCCCAATAAATGCACTTTTGCATTTGCGCCAGGCCGCCAAGCCAATCCCCCCTCTCTTTAATGTGGAAACACCCGATGATACCGCCGCTGCAGCCACCCAACCGGTGAAAACGCAGGTGCACCCCATCGACAGGGCCCATGGGGAGTTGTACAATGAAGGGATGACGCAATACAACGGGAGCGGGTAAAAATGTGTAAGAACGTGCGGGGCTTCACCTTTCAAGTGGTGCCCATGAATATCAGACATTGCCAGGACATCTGCACCTGGAGCTACGAACCCCCTTACGATATTTACCAATGGAGCTCCTGGGCTCAGATGGAGGCGGAGGCCGAGGAATTCGGCGATGCGCAAATCCGCGAGACCCAGTACATTTCCATTTTGGATGCAGAAAACGGGTATTTGGTGGGGTATGCCCAGCTCTTCCCCATTACCGGCGTAACCCGGCTGGGGCTGGGGATGCGGCCGGAGCTGTGCGGCTTGGGGATCGGCCCGGACTTCGTGCGTTTTCTGGCCGAGGAGGCGAAACGGCGCAGACCCGACGATATCATCGACCTGGAGGTGCTGGTGTGGAATATCCGCGCCCAGAAGGCATACCGGAAGGCAGGGTTTGTCATCACCGACCGTTACGAACGCCCGACACCCAAAGGAAATATGGACTTTTACTGCATGGTGTATCAGGCAGAGCCGACACTAAATTAGAGGCTGTGCCCAAAGTCCGCCCCCACAAAAAAGGGATAGGCAGTTTTGCCAAAATGAGGTTATGAAGAGGCAAATTATGCTACAATAGTAGGATGCAGTCTATGCGGTGATGACCCACATTCACGGAAAAGGAGGTGCAGGAATGCTGAAGCTCAAGCTGCCCAAAAACCGGATTGAATTTCTGGCTGCCGGAGCCGAACGCCGGATGAAGCTGGCCGTGCTGGAACGGGGCTGGGAATATTATCACCGGAACTTGGTACAGAACGTGAATCTGGTGCAGGGTTATATCCTTCAGGCAGATGTCCGGGGCAAGGAGATTTTCCAGGTCAGACTGGATCTGGAGCAGTTCGAACGAAGCGAATGCACCTGCTCCTTCGACGGATATTGCCAGCATATGGCGGGCTTGATCTTCTGGGCGTATTCCGCCCACGGCAGGCCGGAGCTGCTTTTGATGCAGCTGAAGCAGGCCATCAACGCCCGGCGGCGGGCGAAGGCAGGGCTGAAGGCCGACAAGGCGGGGGAATCGGCGGCGGCTACCCTGCTGCCTGAGCTGACACCCAAGGAATGGGCCCGCTATTTCGAGCAGAAGTTCCATGGTTATTCCCTGTCCAACCAGCATTCGGTGGAGCAGTTCCACCAGACGGTTTGGGACACCCTGGGCGGGACAGCAGAGGAATGGCCTAAGCCGTTATCCGCTCTGTACCGGCTGCACCTGTCCTTGTATGTGCTGGCCAAAATCGAACAGTTCCATCAGGACAATCAATCGTCTTATTTGTCCTATTATATAGAGAACGGCTGCAAGCTGGTGGCGGCCTCCTGCTGGGATAAGCTGAAGGAGCTGGTGCAGGAGCGCCAGGCCTTCCACCAGGCCGCCCTTCAATTCCCCAAACATTGGAAGGAAACCCTGGAGGCCGTGTCCTCCCGGCTGCTCCATGCCCGGTCGGGACCGGTATATTGGACGGATGTGTACCGGTTTTTGTGGTGGCAGCTCTTCTACGGAGCCGGCGTCGAGCCGGAGGCGGCAGCCGAACGGGAGCTGCACCGGCTCTCGCTCTTGTCTGCACAGGAGAACATCCCGCGGGCCAAGGACGGCATTCTTCTGGCCATGTCCCTGTTCGATATTATCCGGGGCCAGGATGCCCAGGCCATGAAGCGGCTTGACCAGCTGCACACCCGGCAATTCTCGGATTTTTATGTGATCCTGGAGAAGCTCTCCGGCGGCGGAGAGTGGGAGCGGGTGCTCAGTTGGCTGCGCTGGCTATTGCCGGTGCTCTCCAAGGCGAAGCAGGAGGAATTCAACCAGGGCTGTGCCTTCTGGGTGGAAGCGGTGAAGCATCAGCCCACCGATGAGGAATGGATCCGCGTGATGCTCTCCCTCTTGCCCCGCAGCTACTACTATTACACCGACTACCTGATGCAGACCGGCCGATTCCGCCAATGGGTAGATCTGCAGCTGGCTACGGGGATCTCCCCGGCCAGTCTGTACACGGCGGAGCTGCATACCGTGGAAGCGCATGACCCCGCATTGCTGCTGCCCTTGTTCCACCAATCGGTGGAGAAGGCGGTTGCGGAGAAAAACCGGGATTCCTACAAGCTGGCCATCCGCCACCTAAAAAAATTGAACAGCCTTTACAAGCAGCTTGGCAAAGGTGAGCTTTGGGAGGATTATCTCGCCCGGCTCCACCTGAAATATGCCCGGCTGCGCGCATTCAAAGAAGAGCTGGCGAAAGGACAGTGGGCGACATGATTGTCACCGGCCCTTATACCGTTCACGCCTCGTGGATGCCGGCAGGCTCCCTGTTCCTCTGGGGAACCCGCCGCCAGGGCGGGTCCGTGGACGCCACCGAGCTGAAGCATCTGCTGTTTGCCTGGCATGCGGCCAGTTTTTACGGCACGTTTATTGAGACATTGGAGTTTACGGGGAAGGAAGGCGTGGTGCTGGAGTCCGAGGACGCCCTGCACTACTTCTGCGACCCGTCGGAGCTGCAGCATGCCTCCATCGAATGGTCCACAGAGGCCTCCCCGCTGAAGGCCGCGGCTCCCGCCATCCGGGAGGCCCTGGCTGCGGGACGGGTGATGCCCGATTACGACAAGTGGCGGCAGGGAACTCTCGGGTGGAAGCTGCAGCTGCCGGAGGAGCTTCGGGGAATGGAGTCCCCGCTCCTGAAGACATGGGCAGATACGCTTATCGAAGCGGAGGTCCGCCGCCGTCCCGAGCTGCAGGAGGCGCTCTCCAAGCTGACGGAGACGGTGCCGCGTATCCTGCGGGGCGACATCTCCGCCGATCTGTGGCTGGATGAGGAGGATTGGCTGGTATCCATCGGCTGGAAGCCGGATACCGCCCCCTTCCGCACCTGCCTCCAGCTGGTGGAGCCGGAGCATGACCGGATGTGGCGGCTGGCCATCCTGCTCCAGGACCGGCAGCTGGCGGAGCGGATTATCGCCTGTGACGCCGAAGGCGCTCCCAGTCCCGGCGAGCCCGTGCCGGAGGAATGGCAGCCTGAGCTGCCCCGGGTCAGCCGGGATGTGGAGCGTTGGCTTCATATTATCCCGGAGCTCCGGGATGCCCAAGAGCCGAACCGGCTGAAGCGGGAGCTCACCGCAGACGAGGCCTGGGAGTTTCTGGCCCAGGGCAGCCGGCAGCTGGTAGAGGCGGGCTCTCCGGTATTCCTGCCCGCGTGGTGGGAGCGACTGCGCCGCACCAAACCCCGCCTCCGGGCCAAGCTGCGCTCCTCAGTGGGCACAACGGGCTCTGCCGCTTTTGGCTTGAACCAGCTGATGGAATTCGACTGGCGGCTGGCGGTTGGCGATATGGAGCTGACCGAAGAGGAGTTCCGCACCCTCATGGAGGAGAAGCGGCGGCTGGTGCGCTTCCGGGGACGCTGGATCCAGCTGGATCCCAAGCAGATGGAGGCTATCAGCCAGGTCATGAAGCAGGTCAAGAAGAAACGCGGCCTGTCCTTCCGGGATGTGCTGGAGCTGCACTTGGCCGGAGAAGAGGAAGACGGCGAGAACCCGGGCGGCCGGGAGGAGGACGATATCGACCTGAAGCTGGAGGTGGAGCTGAACGACCATCTGCGCCAGCTCATCACCCGGCTTAAGGAGCATAAGGGTGTGCCCATGCAGGGGCCCCCCCCCGGCTTTCACGGCACGCTGCGTCCTTATCAGTCGGAAGGGGTCTCCTGGCTCCTGTTCCTCCGCCAATTCGGATTGGGCGGCTGTCTGGCCGACGATATGGGCCTGGGCAAAACCATCCAGTGGATCAGCTACCTGCTGTCCGTCAAGGAGCAGGAGGGCCAGACCCGGCCTGGAGAGACTCAGGAGCCGCTGCCCCCGGGGCTTCTCATCTGCCCCACCTCTGTGCTGGGCAACTGGCAGAAGGAGCTGCAGCGTTTTGCCCCCGGCATGAAGGTGCTGCTCCACTACGGACCCCAGCGGCGGAAGGGCGAGGATTTCCGCAAGGAGGCGATGGAGGCGGATTTGGTCCTCTCCTCCTACACCCTGGCCCATCTGGACGAGAAGGAGTTCTCCTCCATCTATTGGAGCTCCATCTGTCTGGACGAGGCGCAGAATATCAAGAATGCCTATACCAAGCAGTCCGGCGCCGTCCGCCGGCTGGACGGGTACCACCGCATTGCCATGACGGGTACGCCCATCGAGAACAGGCTGACGGAGCTGTGGTCTATCTTCGACTTCCTGAACCCCGGCTATTTCGGCACCCTGCGGGAGTTCAGCCACCGGTTCGTCCAGCCCATCGAACGGATATCCGACCAGGCGCTCATCGGCCAGGTACAGCGGATGATCCGGCCCTTCCTGCTCCGCCGTCTGAAGAAGGACCCGGCCATCCAGCTGGACCTGCCGGACAAGGACGAAAGCAAGGTCTTTATTTCCCTTACGGCGGAGCAGGCCTCCCTTTACGAGAATTATATCCGGGACCTGTTCGAACGCCTGGACCGGCTGGGCCCCATGGAGCGCCGCGGCCTGATTCTGTCGGCTCTTACACGGCTGAAGCAGATCTGCAACCATCCCGAGCTTCTGCAGAAAAGCTTGCGTGGCGCGGCCATCCAGTGGCGGGAGCGCTCCAACAAGCTGGAGCGGCTCTTAGACATGGTGGCGGAGCTGCGGACCGAAGGGGACCGCTGCCTGATTTTCACCCAGTTCGTGGAAACTGGCTATATGCTTCAGCATGTGCTGGAGAAGGAGCTGACGGAGCCGGTGCTGTTCCTCCATGGCGGCACCCCCAAGCATATGCGGGACGAAATGGTGGACCGCTTCCAAAACGAAAGCCTGCCCGAAGCGGAGCGGAACGGAGTGTTCCTCTTATCGCTTAAGGCAGGCGGGATCGGGCTGAATCTGACGGCGGCCAACCATGTGTTCCACTTCGACCGCTGGTGGAATCCGGCGGTGGAGAACCAGGCCACAGACCGGGCTTACCGGATCGGCCAAAGCCGGCATGTGCAGGTGCACAAGTTCGTGACGCTGGGCACCCTGGAGGAGCGGATCGACGACATGATCGAGCGCAAGCAGGATTTAAGCAGGCAGATTGTAGGCGGAGGCGAAGGCTGGATTACTGAGCTGTCCACCGAGGATCTGAAGGAGCTGTTCTCCCTGCGCCAGGAATGGATCAACGTATAAGCAAATCCACGAATAAGTATAGATCCGCGCCCACCGGACAGGAATAGGACTGGATGGGCTTGGTGGTAGTAAGGTCGGCGTATGCCTGGGACAGGATACCCGACCTTTGTTTTTGCATATGTATGATGGTCGGAATGAAATAGGGGCGCCACAGCCAATTGGAGCCGCGGAATTCCTCATTGCGGGTCCAGCTGCCGTCCTCATTCCGGTCGAAATTGCAGGATACCTGGATGCCGTCTCCCCGGCACAAATACACCCGGATCGCATTCTCCGGCACCTCGTGGATCAATTCTCCCGCCAGATGGTCCGGCTCCCGCACCACCGCCATAACGGCGGTCCTGTCGGCCAGCTCCTTCAGCCGGTGCTCAGCATCCATCAGCTTCAGGTAAGAGGCATAGGATTCCCGGCCATACCGGCCCATCTGATCGTTAAGCAGCGGGGCATATTCATATTCAGGCAAAAAATCCCGCTTGGCCTCCGAGAACAAGTAACCCTGCACATACCGTGCCCCTGCGGCCATGGCATTTTTCAGATCGAGAACATTCTCTACCCCCTCCACCAGGAGGGAGCCGCCCATCTGCTCGGCGATAATGGAGAAGGAACGGAGAAGGGCACGATAGCCGTCGTGGGTGACGCTTTTGCGGAGGATCTTCAGGTCCATCTTGATAATATCTGGGCGGAACATGGCGATCCGGTCCAGACTGGAGAAGCCGCTGCCCACGTCATCCACCGCAAGGAGACAGCCGTGCTGCCGGTAGATATCCACGATCTCCAGGAGCTCCTTCAGCTTCCCCGAAAAGGATTCCTCGGTGATCTCCACCACCACCCGGTGAAAGGGCAGGCCATGCTCCTTGAGCATCTCAAGAGTAGGCAGCTTACCGGTCTCCCGGTAGGCGCGGAAAATCCAGCCGGGCTTCAGGTTCACGAACAAGAGACCGGCATATTCCTCTTGAACCGCCTTCTCAAAAGCCATGTTCCGGAGCCTCCGGTCCGCAGCGATCTGCATCGGCTCAGGAATGGCCGGATCATGAAAAAAAGCGCCCAGACTGCGCACTTCCCCGCCGATGATTTCCCGGCCCAAGGACTCATGACCAATGACGGACATGCTTTGCAGGGACACAATGGGCTGAAAGAAGGGGCAAATCTGCCCGGAAGGCAGGTATGTATTCTTGCTGTCGATCATTTGAGGGTCCGCCCTTTCCTTCTTCTACCTGGTATGTGCTCGCTCACCGATTCTTTTCCCTGATTGTACAGTAGGCCTTACAGGGATGCAAGATTCCCGCACCTTCTATGTCATATTCATGTCAGATATAAATAAATAAAAAAAATATTGGCGTTCGACATGATCCTACATCATTTTAACACAGCTTGCGTTATAATGAAATATTGTAAACGAATGAACGGGACCATTTACCTATTATTTGCTCAGCTGCACATTCTACTTATTTCAGGCCAGATTTGGCAGGCGGTGATGCGTATGAACAGACATGGAAAATGGTATGCAGCCGGCTTTACTGTGGTTTCCATTCTGCTCTCCCTCCAGCTGGAATTTTCCGTTTGGGACTTCCGCTACTCCCATCTTCTGATAGCGGGATCGAGTCTGACCGTCATCTGGCTCTTCGCCATCGGCTATGACCGGGCCATGAATCTGGCGGTTCGGGACGATCTGACCCGGGCGTACAACCGGAGGTTTCTTAACCATTCCATTCCCACCCTTTTGAACAAGGCGGCCAAAAAGGGGGAGACCCTGACGCTGACCATTCTGGACTGCGACGACTTCAAAAAAATCAATGATGAAAACGGGCATCATACCGGGGATACCGTGCTCCAGGGTATTGCCAAGCTGATCATCAAGCATACCCGGCACGAGGATCTTCTGGTCCGCCTGGGCGGGGATGAATTCGTGCTGGTGACCCGGCATTCCACGTACGGCTCCACCTTGATGGTGATCGACAGGCTCCGCCAGGAGCTGGACATTCTCGCCAAAGAGATGAATCTGACCCTGTCCGTGTCCGCCGGTACGGCGGTGTTCCCTGATGAGGGGCACCGGCTGGAGGACCTGATCCGGATGGCTGACTTCCGGATGTACCAGTCCAAGCTCATGCGCAAGGAGGCTTCGGCCTACGCCGCATTGGGATTGTCGGTGGATGACGAGCAGCATATGAAGCAGGCTTAGCTTTTATTTGGACAAGCCCGGCCTTCCGGACGGATCAATTCCGTTCCGGGAGGCCGTTTTTGCTGTACCGGTTGCCCTACCCGTTAATGATACAAGCCTGACAGATGGACGCCTGAACCGGAGAGAATTTTGGATAGAAGCACAATCTGCCCCGTATGGTAGCCGTAATGAGCCGGTATCCGGACCAGCAGCGTCCTAATCAGCCGCCTGTCTCCCGCTTCCTCCTCCGCCGTCGCCCCCGGCTTCATTCTCTGCCAATCCTCCTCTTGATACGGCACGAATACCTCCCGGGACAGATCCGCTTCCGTGAGAGCCCCGAGAACCCCTGTGGATTCCTGCCGCACCTCCTTAAGCAGATTCAGCACCTCTTCCCGCGTGAGCCCCCCTGCTGTGGTGAACTCCTGCGAGCGTTGCCGGATTAGAGGCCTGCCGCCCACCGCCGTGACAAAATGCTGGTATTCATTACCCGCCAGATGCAGGCAATAGTTGCCGGGACTGTTCATGTCCGGTCCAGGCTTGGCCCAGAGCTTTTCCTCCGGCAGCAGATTCAGGCTTTTTTCGATCAGCTCCAGTTGGTTGTTCATGTAGGTCAATGCATCTTGGACAAGGTCATGCATGGCAACCGCTCCTTTGGATGAATATCGCCTTCTTATGAAGAAAAGCCCCGCCGCTCAATCCTTCAGTGAAGGACAGAAGCAAAAACGGAGGCTTTTAAGGCACTGCTTATTTTTTGAAAATACCAAAAGGCTTGCCTACCGGCAGGAAGGTCCGGCCAAAGTGGGTGTTCAGCACATTGGCGCCGCAGCCGTAGAGGGATACCAGCGCGATCAGCAGCTCGGATACCGCGGCCACATCATGGAAGAAACCTTCGGCAATCCCCAGTGTGGAGAGGGACAGCCCGATGAACAGGAAGTCGATCAGAACGAAGATAATGAAAAGCACCTTGTTGGTTTCCATGGCCCCGATGGTCATGAACAGGGTAAAGATCAGATAACCCACAAACGCGGCACCCAGCTGGTGGGTGTCCACAGCGCCTGCAAGCTTCTCGCCGAAAACGCCCATATTAATCATCCACGTCGAAGCTACACCCAGCCAGAAAAAGCCGTAAGCGCCGAAGGCCGTGGTTCCGAAGGTATTGCCATGTTTGGAATCCTGCACAGCCGCGAACAGCTGGGCGAAGGCTCCCAGGAAAATAGCCCAGGGAATCACATCCGAAAGGCCGTGGGTCCATTCCAGCTTTTGGGTGGATGCCACCAATGTTACGATGGCCAGGCCGAATAACCCGATTGCCGACGGGTCGGCGGTGGTAATTTTGACGTGCTGAGAGCTGCTCATAGTCTTGCTTTTCCTCCTACGCGCTTCATAGTAATGATCCTCGACACCGATGTAAGAATCCGTCCGTAATTGTCGGGTCACAAGGATTTTAACGGATTCCGGCCCAAAAGACAATTGAAATTTCCTGAAATTTGGACTTTACAAGTTGACCCAAGGTTGATAATATTAATTACTATCAAGTACCCGTAACACGAAGTGTAAAGTTACAATTTCATAATAGCAACGATATTCCTTCACCGGAATACTTCTTATCAAGAGTGGCTGAGGGTAAGGCCCTATGAAGCCCGGCAACCGGTCCATCCGTCAACGGACGACAAGACTGAATGAACGCATCCTTTATTTCCTGCGTTCCTATCGCTTGTTTTCTCCAGCGGACAGACGTCTTGGTGCCAATTCCTTCGGAAATCCATCGGGTTTCCGGCAGATGAGAGGGGAATGAATCGTTTTTAGCGAAACTGCTGACGAGCCACCCTTTTTCTCTGCGAAAAAGGGTTTTTTATTTTTCCGAGAAAAGGTGGCATGGCAGGACTATGATTCGCTTGAACGAGATTACGAAGACCTATACCGTCGGCAAAAAAGCGGTGCCCGCCCTGCACGGCATCTCTCTCACCGTCGCGCAAGGCGAAATCTTCGGCGTCATCGGCCATTCCGGTGCCGGCAAAAGCACCCTGATCCGCTGCATCAATCTTCTGGAGCGCCCTACCACGGGGCAGGTCCATGTGGACGGAGTAGAGCTGTCAGCCCTGTCCGATAAGCAGCTGCAGGAGGAACGGCGGAAGATCGGCATGATCTTCCAGCACTTCAATTTGCTGTCCTCGGCGACGGTGGCCAAGAATGTGGCCTTCCCGTTGGAGCTGGCAGGAGTGCCCAAGGAAGCCATTGGCCAGCGGGTGAAGGAGCTCCTGGAGCTGGTGGGTTTGGAGGAGCATGCGTCCAAGTATCCAGCCCAGCTGTCCGGCGGCCAGAAGCAGCGGGTGGGAATTGCCCGGGCCTTGGCCAACAATCCCAAGGTGCTCCTGTGCGATGAAGCGACCTCCGCTTTAGACCCGCAGACCACCAATTCCATCCTGGCTCTCCTGTCCGACATCAACAGGAAGCTGGGGCTGACTATCATGCTGATCACCCACGAAATGCATGTGATCCGCACCATCTGCGACAAGGTGGCGGTCATCGACGGGGGACGTATTGTCGAGGAAGGCCCGGTAACAGAGGTATTCCTTACCCCCAAACACCCTACCACCCGGGAATTCGTTGAGCAGGTGTCCGACAGCCAGGAGCTGAAGGAGGCCATCCGCCACGGCAAGGCCTCCGGCCAGCACCGGATCGTGCGCATTACGTATCTTGGTGAAACCACCTACGAGCCTGTGCTGTATGAGGTGACCCGGCAGACGGGCACCCCCTTCGCCATCCTCCAGGGGACCATCTCCCGGATGAAGGATACGCCTTACGGCCAGCTCACCGTCCAATTCGGCGGTGCGGATGCGGATGTGGCACGGACCCTGGATAGCCTGAAGGCGCGCGGATTTGATGTGGAGGTGCTCTAATATGCTGGAATGGTTTAAGAATGTGGACCCGCAGGAAATCTGGCAGGCCAGCCAGGATACGCTGACCATGCTGGGTATGTCGGCCCTGTTCACGGTTTTGCTGGGGCTACCGTTGGGCATTCTGCTGTTTATGACTTCCCGGGGACAGATTTTGCAGAACCGGTTTGTATATCTGATTTTATCCATCGTGGTGAATGTGCTGCGTTCCATCCCGTTTGTGATCCTGATGATTCTGATCATGCCCTTCACGAAAATGCTGGTGGGCACTACCATTGAAGTAAAAGGCTCCATCCCGCCGCTGGTCATCGCCGCCGCCCCGTTCTTCGCCCGTCTGGTGGAAACCACCCTCCGGGAGGTGGACAAAGGTGTGGTGGAAGCCGCCAAGGCAATGGGCGCGTCCAGCTGGCAGATCATCCGCAAGGTGCTGCTGCCCGAGTCCTTGCCCGGTCTGGTGGCCGGCATCACCATCACCACCGTCACCCTGGTATCGTATACGGCCATGTCGGGGATTATCGGGGGCGGCGGTTTGGGTGACTTAGCCATCCGTTACGGCTATCAGCGCTTTATGCCGGACGTGATGGTGGTAACGGTAGTTATCTTGATTCTGCTTGTCATTGTGCTGCAAACCCTGGGCGACCGTCTGGTCATCCGGTTCAGCCGCAAATAAATGAAGGCAAGTCCGGCGGTATTCGCGCGTGGCGCATAGAGCAGATATGCCGGGACATTGCGGCCGGAAGGCTGTGTCCCTAGAGATTCTCGTGCGCCGCGAACGCAAACCGCAGGATTCACCCATATACGGGTCTCTTGCTACCAAGAAGCCCACTATTCCCATCATAATACTTATATTCTTGAGGAGGGTTTTATCTGATGAAGAAACAATGGCTTGTTGTCCTGTCTCTGGTTTTTGCACTTACCTTTGTTCTGTCCGCCTGCGGTGAAAAGAAGGATTCCGCCGCTTCCCCTGCTGCCAGCACTGCTGCCGCATCTACCGCTGCTACGGCTAGTCCTTCGACCAGCCCGTCCACCGCTCCCGTGACCTTGAAGATCGGCGCCAGCGCCGTGCCCCACGCCGAGCTGCTGGAGCATGTGAAGCCTGCTTTGGCCAAGGAAGGTGTAAACCTGGAAATCAAGGTGTTCACTGACTATGTGCTGCCGAACACCCAAGTGGCTGAAAAGCAATTGGATGCCAACTTCTTCCAGCACGTGCCGTACCTGGAGCAGCAAAACAAGGACCTCAACCTGAAGCTGGTGAAGGTAGCCGGCATTCACATCGAACCCTTCGGCATCTACTCCTCCAAGATCAAGAAGCTGGATGAGCTGAAGGACGGCGCCAAGGTGGCCATCCCCAATGACCCCTCCAACGGCGGCCGCGCTTTGGCCCTGCTGGAAAAAGCCGGTCTGATCAAGCTGAAGGACGGCGTCGGCATCAACGGCACCGTAAAGGACATCGCCGAAAACAAGAAGAACCTGAAGATCACCCAGCAGGAAGCCGCTATGCTGCCGCGTGTATTGGGTGAGGTGGACATCGCCACCATCAACACCAAATATGCGCTGGAAGCCAAGCTGGTACCCACCAAGGATGCTCTGTTCATTGAACAATCCGACTCCCCGTATGTGAACATTCTCGTGGCCCGTGAGGACAACAAGGACTCCGAAGCCCTGAAGAAGCTGGTGAAGGCACTTCAAACCGAAGACGTGAAGAAGTTCATCACCGAGAAGTACCAAGGCGCCGTTGTCCCTGCGTTCTAAGTTGGTTTACCGTTTCGCCGTCGCCCTCGGGCGGCGGTTTTTTTGTTTGGGGAGCTTGCTGCTGCGGTCCGGCTGGGTTGCGGGCGAGGCCTGCTACGGCCTCGCGGACAGCCCCAGCTTATGCAACCCCCCTCCCGCCTGCCTAACAAACCACATAGCCCCGCCTCGATCCCACCTGCCTTACGGACAGCCCCCACTTATGCAACCTTCCTCCCGCCTGCCTAACAAACCACATAGCCC
>JAEWAA010000672.1 GCA_023391955.1 Bacillota bacterium
ACCCTGCCCAATCTGTTCGATAACCATCCTCCCTTTCAGATCGACGGGAATTTCGGCGGCGCTGCAGGAATTGCGGAAGCCTTGCTGCAAAGTCATGGTGGAATGTTGAGGCTGCTGCCCGCGCTGCCGGCGGAATGGAGCTTCGGGGAGGTCCGGGGCTTGCGGGCCAGAGGCGGGTATACCGTGGATATGCAATGGGCGGACGGGAAACTAAAGCATGCCGTCGTTACCGCCTCTGTTGACGGAACTCTGCAGGTAGCGGGAATCGAAGAAGGGGTTGTGAGCTTGGAGGTTCAGGCGGGCCAGCGTTATGCGCTGGTTTGATGCTGCGCCGAGGGCTAATTTGTCATAAAAGGGAGCGGTCTGATGCATAATCCGATTATCTTTGCAGATTATCCCGACCCGGATATTATCCGGGTGGAGGATACCTATTACATGGTCAGCACGACCATGCATTTTATGCCGGGGTGCGTCATCCTGCGCTCCTATGATTTGGTTCATTGGGAGACGGCGGTCCATGTATACCGGACGCTGGACGATACGCCGGGGCAGAAGCTGGAGGAGGGAGGCCATATTTACGGCAAGGGCATGTGGGCAGCCTCCCTGCGTTATCATAAGGGCAATTTCTATGTTTGCTTCGTAGCCAATGATACGGGCAAGACCTATCTGTATACAGCCGCTTCCATCGGCGGGCCGTGGAGCAAACAAACGATAGAAGGATTTTATCATGATTGCTCACTGCTGTTCGATGATGACGGCCGTGTTTATCTTGTAGCGGGCAACATGGAGATCCGTCTGATCGAGTTGAAAGACGATCTTTCCGGTCCCAAGCCCGGTGGTCTGAACCGTATCATTGTGAGGGATAAGCGGGAAGAGGTGTATCTGGGCTATGAGGGCGCTCACCTGTACAAGATTAACGGGAAGTATGCAGTGTTCTTCATTCATATGTCCAAGGAGGCGGGACGCAGAACACAGGCGTGTTTTGTCGCCGATTCGCTGGATGGAGAGTTTACCGGCGGCGATGTCTTTAATGACGATATGGGCTTCTTCAATTCCGGTGTGGCGCAAGGCGGGATTGTCGATACTCCGGAAGGCGATTGGTATGCCATGCTGTTTCAGGATTATGGTGCCTTGGGCCGCATTCCGGTGCTTGTGCCATTCCGCTGGGAGAATGACAGGCCTGTATTTCCTGAACAAGCTCCGCTTCAGATTGATGTTCCCAGCACAAGGCCAGGCTATGTGTATAAACCGTTGTTCGGCAGTGACGACTTTCATTATCATTCCGATGAGAATGGCAGAGTATGCCTGAAGGACTATTGGGAGTGGAACCACAATCCGGCGGACGGCTTATGGTCTGTTACCGAAAAGCCTGAAGTGTACCGCATCCGCACAGACAGACTGTCCCCCAATTTGATTTTTGCTGTGAATACACTGACTCAGCGCTCCATAGGGCCCAGAAGCGAGGCCATGGTTACGCTGGACGGAAGTGGACTAAAGGAAGGCGATTATGCCGGCCTGTGTCTGTTGATCAGCACCTACGGATTTATCGCTCTCACCCGTGAGGAGGGGCAGCTTTATCTTGTCATGAAGGCTAGGCCCACGGAGGATAAATCGATTTTCGGGAAGCTGGTGGACAGCGAGTCCGGGGTGGAATACGCCAGAGTGGCCGTAGGAGGCAGCCAGGTCAGGCTGAAGGTCCGGTGCAATTTTGTGAACAAGGCGGATGAGTGCGAATTTTATTATCTGGATGGAGACAGCTGGAACAAGCTGGGGGTTTCCCACAACATGGTCTTCAAAATGGATATGTTCGTTGGAGCGCGAATCGGTCTGTTCATGTTTTCAACCCGGGAATGGGGAGGCACTGCGGATTTTTCCAGCTTTGAATATACGCGAATTGAAGCATGCGCAGGCGGATAAATAGTGGTCCATGATATGGCCCCGGATTTCCGTGATTGCCGGGTAAATGGCGGCTTTGGGCGCCAGCCCGGCAGTTTCGGCCTCTGATTTTTGAAGAATGTCCGCTAAAGATATTTAGAAATTACAAAAAGTATTTAGCTTCTCTATGGTCTGATTCAAAAAAATGGGATATCCTTTTATTGTAACAAGACAGCGGTTACAAAGATCAGAATGAGTCTTTATGAAGCGATTAAGGGGGATGTAACACATGCAAACTCGTAAGATGTTAGCTGTCCTATGCGCAGCGGTTCCGTTAGTTCTGTCGGCCTGTGCAAGCGGCAATGAAGGAAGCAACGCAAGCTCACCGCCAAAAGAAAGCGCTTCCAATTCAGCTTCGCCATCAGCCAGCGCCAAGCCGGCCTCCAAGGAAATGAATTTTGATATGGGAGGCAGAGTTATCAAATGGGCATCATGGTATGACGAGAAAATTGTTGAGGATAATCCGGATGGCATTAAAAGAAAAGCTGTGTTGGATGCCTTGATGAAGAAGCATAATTTTTCCATCGAATATGTGGTGGTGGATTACGGCCAGTACAAGGACAAAGTTACGGCATCCCTTATTGCAGGCGAGCCCCTGGGCGACATTGTCCGGGTGGCCAGACCGTGGATGATTCCGTCGTTGACCAAGCGGGACTTGTTCTGGCCGCTCGACCAGTATACAACCAATGAGAAGGTATTCCTTAAGCAATATACGAAGGAATATTCCTTCTATGACGGCAAGGGCTACGGCTTCAGATCGGGCAACATCGGCGCTGGCTACGGAATTATCTATAACCGCACCCTTGCCAACAAGTTGGGCATGAAGCCCCTGCAGGACTATGTGAAGGACAATAAATGGACATGGGACTCCTTTATTCAGGTTGCCAAGGAAGCCAATAAGGATACGAACAATGACGGGAAGATGGATACCTTCGGGCTTGCTTCCAACTCCATCCTGAGCGGAGCGTTGGGCTCCAACAATGCCAACCTTGTGTACAATGACAAACAAGGGTTGGATGACCCCAAAACCCTTGAGGTGTTGAATTTTATCTCCAAGATGGTGACGGAGAACGTGGCCAGACCTACGGAAGGCGGCGGGAGTGCAGAGATTGCGCAATTCTTCAAGCAAGGCAACACGCTGATGGTTGCGGGCGCCGAGTATGAGTACGACAGCTATAAGAAGGACATGGCAGATTATGATCTCGGATTTTTGCCTTTTCCCAAGGGTCCCAGCGCCACCCAATACCAAAGCTTTGTTACCATCCCTAATTATCTGACCGTTCCCAAAGCGGTGAAAAATCCGGAGCAATTGGTCTATATTTTTGAAAAGCTGAATGAAATTGAGTCGATTTACGACTACCCGCAGCAGGCTGCGTTTGAAAAACGCTGGAGCAACCCCGACGATATTAACAATGCCAAGCTGGCGATAACCACTATTAAAGCACTTGACGGAAAAGACGGGTATCCCAGCATGCCTTATTATGAATTTGTGGGCGATCTTCGAAACGGTACTTCTGTCTCCACGCTGGTGGAGAAATACAAGGCACAATTCCAGTCTTCAATTGATGAGGTTTGGAAGAAATAGCATGATTGAGGACATTGGTCAGTCCCCGGATGGTGAAGGGGCTGACCAATGCTTACTTCGGGGTTGGGAGGAAGAGAAGGTGCTCACTTGGAAGAAGCGCTATTTAGCCATCCTGCTGGTTCTTGCTGTTCTGTTCATCGCAATATTTGCATTCAATCCTCCATCAGGCGAGCCGAAACTTGCACAGGCGATGGGGGAGTTTGCGGACTCCACGAACCAGGATATAGAGGGAAGCTACCAGCAATATTTGCATGCCCACCCGGCTGCGGAACGACCGGATTCCGCCATCCGGATTGAGGGGGAAGCATACTCGGAAGCAAGCGGTGACGGCTTTAGGATTGTCGAGGGAGCAGAAGGGCTGAACGGCAAGGCGGTCAGTACGCCGGATACCGGCTCCATTAGCTGGAAGGTTGAGGTTGCACAGCCCGGATTGTATCAGGTGAGAGTGCATTATTTGCCGATTGAGGGCAAAAGCTCCGCTATTGAAAGGCAATTTTCCATTAACGGCAAGGTCCCCTTCAAAGAAGCGGATATTCTTACCTTTGACCGGGTATGGGGCAACCGGGACAACGAAATCCAAAGAGATGACCGGGGAAATGATCTTCGCCCCAGGCAAATAGAGAAGCCTGAATGGCAAACGGCTTCCTTTCAGAACAGTGAGGGGTATTTCGAGGACCCTTATTTGTTCTATTTTGAAAAGGGTCTCCAGACGCTGA
The DNA here is from genome assembly GCA_023391955.1 of Bacillota bacterium. Lineage (GTDB taxonomy): Bacteria > Bacillota > Bacilli > Paenibacillales > NBRC-103111 > Paenibacillus_AR. The sequence continues at coordinate 4,237 of JAEWAA010000672.1, forward strand.
CACTGACAGCCCTGCGGGAGCCAATGCTGATTGATTATCTGGAGCTGCATCAGGAGAAGCAGCTGAAGAGCTATGGGGAGGTCAAAAAGGAATATGAAGCCAAGGGCCTCAAGCCGGTTGAGAATCAATACAAGGTGATTCAGGCAGAGAATGCCGTGTCCAAATCATCGCCCACCTTGTACCCCATCTCCGACCGGTCCAGCGCTGCTGTAGAACCCTACCATGTGTCCAAGATAAGAATCAATACCATAGGCGGAACAAACTGGAAGCTGCCGGGCCAATGGATCGAGTGGGAATTCGAGGCGGAGGAGGACGGCCTGTACCAGATCGCCATCAAGCAGAAGCAGGATCAATTGCGTGGCATCTATGCAACGCGCACGCTTACGATTGACGGCCAATATCCGTTTGAAGAAATGAAGCGGATTCGTTATCAATTCAGCACCAATTGGCAAGTGGAAGTTCTTGGGGGAGAAGATCCCTACCTGTTCCATCTGACCAAGGGCAAGCACCGGATTCGCATGACGGTTTCACTGGGAGAAATCGCTCCGTTGCTCAGGACGGTTGAATCCAGTGTGCTGCAGCTAAATGACATGTACAGAAAAATTCTGATGATCACATCAAACTCACCTGATACCTACAGGGATTACCAATTGGAAAAGAGGATTCCCGAGCTCCTTACGATGTTTGGCGAACAAGCCAAAGTCGTGCAGAGCGTTGCGGACTATCTGGAGGGGGTTACGGGCGAGCGCAGCGACAAGGTTGCGGTGCTTCACTCCCTGGTCCGTCAATTGAATGATATGGTGGAAAATCCCGATACCATTGCCGGGCGTCTGGATTCCTTCAAGGTAAATGTGGGCGCGTTGGGAACATGGATTCTGACGGTGCGCGAGCAACCGCTCACGTTGGATTATTTCGTCATTTCTTCGCCCGGAGCCAAGCTGCCCAAGGCAGAGGCCTCTCTGATAAAATCAATCGGTCACGAGCTGGGCGCGTTTATTGCCTCTTATACGGAGGATTACGATAGCATCGGCAATATTGAGAAGAAGCAGAAGTCGATTCAGGTCTGGATTACCACCGGACGGGATCAGGCCCAAGTTATGAAGGCGCTGATTGACGATACTTTTACTCCCGAATCCAATATATCTGTTCAGCTTCGGCTGGTTCCCGGCAATATTCTGCTGCCGGCAACACTGGCCGGAGAAGGGCCGGATGTGGCCATGCAAATTGGCGAGGATGTTCCGGTAAACTATGCGATGCGAAGCGCTGCAGCGGATTTGACGCTGTTCTCAGACTTTAAGCAGGTGACCTCCCGCTTCCGGGACAGCGCGTTGACGCCCTACGGATACAATAAGGGAGTGTATGCCCTGCCTGAGCAACAGACCTTCCCGATGCTGTTTTACCGCAAGGACATTCTGGAGAGCCTTGGGCTTACGCCCCCCAAAACCTGGCAGGATATTTACAATATGATTTCCGTTTTACAAAAGCATAACATGCAATTTTTCCTGCCGATTGAAGAAGTCGCTTCGCTGAATCCCAATGCAACCTTCTCGATGCTCCTGTATCAACAGGGTGGGGAGTTCTACCGGGATGAAGGCAAGAAAAGTGCTCTGGATTCGGACATTTCCATGGACGGATTCAAGAAATGGACGCAATTCTACACGAGTTATAAATTTCCTCTTAAGTCTGATTTTCCCAATAGATTCCGCACAGGCGAAATGCCTATCGGTATTGCGGATTATACCACTTACAATATGTTGACGGTTATGGCGCCTGAAATCAGAGGGTTATGGGACTTCACTGTTGTTCCGGGCACGGAAAGGCAGAACGGCACCGTCGATCATACTGTAGCCAGCCATACAACCGGTGTCATGATGCTTGAGAATACCAAGGATAAGGAGTCCTCATGGGAATTTATGAAGTGGTGGACGAGCAAGGAAACCCAGCTTTCCTACGGACGGGAAATGGAAGGACTGATGGGGGAAGCGGCCCGTTATCCCACGGCCAACATCGAAGCGCTGGAGCTGTTGCCCTGGCCCTTGAAGGACTACAACAATCTGTCCAGCCAATGGAAATGGGTGAGGGGGATTCCGCAGGTTCCGGGCGGCTACTTCACCGGCAGACATCTGGATAATGCCTTCAGAAAGGTTGTCAACAACAACGAAAATCCGCGGGAAGCATTATCGGATTATCTGATTTATATCAATGACGAGATTTCCATTAAGCGCAAGGAATTCAATTTGCCGAAATAGGGCGGAGGTGGAGCCGATGCAAGCCAAAACAGTCCGTCAAACCGGCCGGAGCTTCAGCCTTCAAAAGAGGACCTCCCGCCTGGCGGTTACCTGGAAGGAAATAAAGAAGAACAAGCACTGTTATCTGATGATGAGTCCGTACATGATCATCTTTTTCACCTTTACCGTATTGCCAGTTGCCTTTTCCCTGATTTTGAGCTTCTTCTATTTCAATATGCTGGAGTTCCCCAGATTTGTAGGCTGGCAGAATTATTCCCGCCTGTTTTTGAACGATGACGTATTCATGATCGCGCTGAAGAATACGCTCCTGTTCGCCGTCATTACGGGGCCTGTCAGCTATATTGCCTGCTTTGTCTTCGCCTGGATCATCAATGAGCTGTCGCCCAAGGTGCGGGCGGTTATGACCCTGGTGTTTTATGCTCCATCCATATCGGGCAATGTATTTTTCATCTGGCTGATTGTATTCTCCGGAGACAGCTACGGCTATCTGAACGGTTTTCTGATGAAGGCCGGGTTTATTCTGGAACCGGTTCAATGGCTGACCAATGAGTCCTACATTCTGCCAATTATCATGATTGTGCAGCTTTGGCTGAGCTTGGGCACCAGCTTCCTGGCTTTTATTGCGGGTTTGCAGAATATCGACAAAACCCTGGTTGAAGCCGGAGCCGTGGATGGAATCAAGAACCGCTGGCAGGAGCTGTGGTTTATTACCCTGCCCTCCATGCGGCCTCAGCTGATGTTCGGCGCCGTTATGCAAATTACCTCGTCCTTTGCGGTGGCGGAAGTATCCACGGCCCTTGTCGGATTCCCGAGCGTAAACTATGCCGGCCATACCATCGTTACGCATCTGATGGACTACGGCACGATCCGCTTCGAGATGGGCTATGCTTCAGCCATCGCCACATTCCTGTTCCTGTTGATGGTTGGCTCCAACAAGCTGACGCAAAAGCTACTGAGAAGGGTGGGTGAGTAAAGGTGGCCGCGAAGGTATTACACATGGTTCGAATACCCGCCAAAAAGCTTAACCGCTCCTTTACCGTAAGCTTCCTGCTGTTTTTGCTTCTGGTCTTATTCGGGGCCTTCATGGCGTTGCCGTTGATTTATACGGTCAACAACGCCTTTAAGCCGCTTGATGAGCTGTTTATTTTTCCGCCACGTTTCCTGGTGGCTAATCCCACCATGGACAATTTTTATGATCTGCTGGCCTTGATGGGCAAATCCTGGGTGCCGCTGTCACGGTATATATTCAACACACTGCTGATCACCATCATAGGAACGGCAGGTCACATCCTACTTGCTTCGGCTGCTGCCTTCCCTTTGGCAAAGTACCGGTTTCCCGGCTCCAAAATATTGTTTTCCATTGTAGTGCTGTCTCTGATGTTCTCGTCTCACGTAACCGCAATTCCTAATTATATGGTTATGTCATGGGTCGGGTGGATCAACACACACGCTTCGATTATTGTGCCATCGCTGGCATTTCCGTTGGGACTCTTTTTGATGAAGCAATTTATGGAGCAGATTCCCGATGCCATTCTGGAGGCGGCCAAGATTGACGGAGCAAGCGAATTCAAGATTTTCTGGAGCATTGTCATGCCCAATGTGAAGCCGGCCTGGCTGACGCTGATGATCCTGCAGTTTCCGAAGCTGTGGGGAACCGATGGCGGAAGCTTTATCTACAGCGAGAACCTCAAGACACTTCACTATGCCTTGGGACAAATCTCCCAGGGAGGTATCGCCCGTGCCGGTGTTGGCGCAGCCGTTGCCCTCCTGCTGATGATTGTTCCAATTATCCTCTTCATCATTTCCCAGAGCAGTGTCATGCAAACCATGGCTACGTCCGGGATGAAGGATTAGGGGGGATACAATATGAAAAAGTGGCTCAAAGAACAAGGTATACGCCTTTTGATGACAGTTTCTGTTTTAACCGGTTTGATCGCCGGCGGAATTCCGGCTTATGCTGCAAGCGGCCCTAATTCCTACAATTATACGTATTGGGGAGAAACAGCAGCAGCTCCCGCAGCATACCAGCCCAAAAAGCTGATTACCGGAGCAAGCCTGGGCATAGGAGAGCTGAAGGAGCCAAGCGATATTCATGTTACCTCCCAAAATCGGGTGTACGTACTTGATTCCGGCAATAACCGGATTGTGGTTCTGGAAGGCGGGTACAAGAAGGCGGAGATCATCGATTCCTTTGATAATAAGGGAAAGAAGGAAACCTTTCAGAACCCTCAGGGGATTTACGTCACCGATGACGGACAGGTGATTGTCGCCGACACCGGCAATAACCGGGTTGTCCATTTGGATTCCAATCACAAGCTGGTCAAGATTATCGGGGCGCCCCAATCGGATTTGCTGCAGGCCAATTTCACCTTTCAGCCTGCCCGGGTCATTATGGACAAGGCGCAGCGGATTTACGTCATGGCCACCGGTGTTTTCGACGGATTGATGGAATTCAGCGCCAACGGTGATTTTACTTCGTTTATTGGGGCCAACAAGGTGCAGGTGGACCCGGTGGAGTACTTCTGGAAAATGCTCTCCACCAAGGAGCAGCGCAGCCAGATGGTGATGTTCACCCCCACTGAATTCACCAATGTGGACATCAATGATGAGGGCTTTATCTACGCAACCAATGCTGATACCTCCGGCAACAACATCAAGATGCTGAACGCCCAAGGAACGGATATCCTGCGCAGAGAGGGCAAATACCCGCCCCAGGGAGATATCCGGTACACCTCTAATGAAGAGCGATCCCGCCTAATTGACATTGATGTGGCGGACAGCGAGATTTACAGTGTGCTGGACTCCAAGAAGGGGCGGATCTTCACCTATAATGGTGATGGGCATCTCATGTACATTTTTGGCGGTCTGGGCAACCAACTGGGCCAATTCCATACACCCATAGCCATGGAA
>JAEWAA010000002.1 GCA_023391955.1 Bacillota bacterium
TGACCGCATATGCCATGATTGGCGAACAAAAGGCTTATCTTTTCGTTGAGCCGCACAAGGTTGGTCAGGCGGAACGGGAGCTTCTTTTGAAGGATGGCATTCATATTGAAGGGTATGGGGAGATTTACAGCTTCCTGGGCAAGCTGGATGATCACACCTCCATCCTGCTGGACCCGGAGAAAACCAATGCCAGCCTCTATCGCGCCATTGCCACATCCGCCCGGAAAATCATCTCCGAAGGACTGGTCACCCCGGTCAAAGCCATCAAAAATGAAGTGGAAATCAGCAATATCCGGGATTCCTACATCAAGGATGCCGTAGCGCTGGTTAAGCTGTTCAAGTGGCTGAAGGAAACCGTGCCGCATCAGGACGTAACCGAAACCGACGCGGATCTGAAGGGGCTGGAGTTCCGCAAGGAGCTGCCGCTGTTCGTTGATTTGAGCTTCTCCACCATTTCCGCTTACGGTGATCACGCTGCTATGATGCATTACCGGGCTTTGCCGGATGCCCAATATTCCCTGAAGAATGAAGGGTTTTATCTGTTGGATTCCGGTTCGCATTTCCTGAACGGCACCACAGACATCACCCGTACCCTTGCCCTGGGCAAGCTGACGGATGAACAGATCAAGGACTTTACGCTGGTGCTGAAATCGGTTATTGCTTTATCCACCGCCAAATTCCTGTACGGCACCACCGGCTCCCATCTGGATGTGCTGGCCCGGAAGCCCTTGTGGGATAACGGACTGGACTACAAATGCGGCACCGGTCACGGGGTTGGTTATTTCTCCAATGTCCATGAGGAGCCTCACCGCTTTAACCAGAAGCTGCTGAATGTCCGGCTGGAGCCCGGCATGAGCATCACGGTAGAACCCGGTGTATATAAGGAAGGGCGTCACGGCATCCGTACGGAGAATACACTCCTGGTCATCCAGGATGAAACCACGGAGTTTGGCTCCTTCCTCCGGTTCGAAACCCTGTGCTTCCTGCCCATCGACCGGAATGCCATTGATGCTGCACTCCTCTCCCCCTGCGAGCTGGATTGGATCAATGCCTACCATCAGCAGGTGTATGATAAGCTGTCCGTCCATCTGGACGATGCCCATAAGGAATGGCTCAAGCAGGAAACTGCTGCGCTCTGATCCTTTAAGTATCAAAAAACAGACCGTCCGCTTCCGCAGATGGTCTGTTTTCCATACGTTTACACTTTATTTTTGCTGTATAGACAGGTCAGCACATCCCTGTTTCTTGTGTTGATAAACTCCTTTTCCAGCTGCATCCCCAGTTTTTCGGCCACCTTCCGGGAGGAAATATGCTCCGCCGGCATATTGGCGCATAGCCGCGGCAGCCGCAGCTCCTCAAAACCATAACGCATAATCTCGGCAGCAGCCTCTCCTCCATAACCATGTCCCCAATATTTGGCATGGATAATGTAGCCCAGATCATATTCCGGCTTACCGTCAAGGATCTGGTTTACGATGCCCGCATCTCCTATGAGCTCTTCCGTTTCCCTCAAATAAACACCGCATCGGCCAATGCCATCCCCGTATTTTTCAAGACCTCTATGTTGAATCCAATCCTCCACTTGAGACAAACTGAACGGCTTCGGCCAGAAGGCCATCGTCTCCGGATCGGACAGGATCCCATACAGCTTTTGGACATCCTCTGGTGTGTAGGGACGGATGATTAACCGTTTGCTTTCCAGTATCATGTTATTTCTCCTTTGTCGCTTCTTCAAACATACTCACTCTCGAGAATGGAATACAGGTAAGAATCCTGCCACTTTCCATTTTTCATAAAATGCTCCCTTAAATGGCCTTCCCGTTTCATGCCGATGTTCTCCATTACCGTATAGGAGCCGGTATTCTCCGGCCGGCAGGTGGCATAAATCCGGTGGAGCTTCAATTCCCGGAAGCCAAACTCCAGCATAGAACGGGCCGCTTCTGTGGCGATGCCTTGGCCCCAATGGGCTTTGGAGATGTTATACCCAAGCTCTGCATTGGATTTCTCCACTTTGAGACAGCAATTACCCACTACCTCACCGCTTGATGAATCGGCAATAACCATTTCATAAGTTGTCCGGGGCAGCTCGGATTGGCTTCGTATGGCCGCATCAACAAATTGCCGGGTCTGCTCTTCTGTACTTGGTCCCCAAAATGTATACCGGGTTACCTCTTCGTCAGAGCAGTAAGTATGAATCTGAAGCCAATCCCCTTCCACAAAATCTCTCAACAGAAACCTTTCCGTAGCCAGCTTCAAAAATCCCCCTCCTCCTGATCCGTTCTCACATGTTTCCACTATAAACCAGTCATTCCCGCTTCGTACAGGAATTTTTGGATATAACTAAACAGCCCGCTCTTCTGAAATCGAAGAACGGGCTGCCCGTGTTAATGATAATGGTTACGTTTAAAGCTTAATATTTGGTATTCCCGGACTGGCTGGTTTTACCGCTGGCAAAACCCTTGAACAATGTTGGAACGTTATGATAGCGGGTATTGGTAATTTTTGCAGAGCTGGAGCTGCTGTCCGTCCGGAAGATGGAATCCTTCACATCGGAGATGTCCGAGTTATCCAGCGTAAACACGACCGTATATGACGTGCCCCCATTCTGCCGGGCCAGCTTGCCGATATCGTTGGCCTTGAAATTTTTAATGTTAATGGTGCCGGACGCATTCATCTGGAACACCTTGTCATAGGCCTTGTACGCACCGCCGCCTGTAATATTCACAGTGCCGGAGGATTTCAGCGTGAGGGCATCCTCCCCTACATCCAGCCAGGTGACATTCGAGATGGTGGCGTTTCCATATACATGTACGCCATCAGCGGCCGGGGCGCCAATATAGACATTTTTCAGAGTTGCGTTATTTTCCAGACGGAAGATGGGCTTCTGGTTTTCAGCCTGACTGCCGTCACCAAGCGTACTGGGATTGGCCACATACGTTTGACCCTTGCCATCGAAGGTTTCTCCGGCTTTTACCAATATGGTGCTGTTGACCACATTGGGTGCTGCGCTTGCGGAATGAACCCCGATGCTGAGAAACACCAAACATGCGGATAACATCATGACTAACCATTTTTTCAATGGACATTCCTGCCTTTCAATCCGATTTTCTGATTCACGTGTGCATGTACCGGGGGGTTCCCGATCATATCATGCATGCAGCAGCCGCAAAATGTGCACCTTTTACGCTGCTGGTTCATATCTATTCCTATTCAGAACTTGACAGAACAGGTTTTTATGTAATTTTAATACAATAACACAGGAAAGGAATCAAAACTTTGCTTTATTTGTCCATCCGACTATTTTTTCCGGAACGAGCTTGAGGTATAGGTTACGACGACTTCCCCTTTTCCCCGCACGTAACGCAGATGCCAAGGCAGGAAAAAGAAGAAAAACAAAAAATACAAGGGGATAGAGTACCAGACCTGCCATCCCTTCTGCGTAAAGAATCCAACCGCCACCAGCCAGTATTCCAGAGCAACGGCCAGCAGCGTAAAGCCGATGCTCATCGCCCACTTTATGGTCGGCTTGTAGAAATTCAAGAATAACAAGGAT
>JAEWAA010000010.1 GCA_023391955.1 Bacillota bacterium
TGCAGCACCCGGCTCCGCAGCGCCTGCCGCATCCCCGGCCGCGCCTGCTTCGCCGGTGCCGGACCAGCTGCCCGCCGCTGGCGAAGGATCGGCAGCCGCCCCGGCGGAGAACCCCCCCGCCTCCAAAAAAGAGGAAGGCAGCATCCAATGGTCGGAGTTCTTCGCCAACGACAAGCAGGATACCCCTTCGGAGCGCTTCTGGGATCTGAACGGCAAGACCGTTTCCATCCGGGGCTATATGGGCGAGGTGCTGTCCTTCGAGAAGCATTGGTTTCTGGTTATTCCCGCTCCTGGAGCGGAATGCCCCTTTGACAACGGTGATGAAACCTACTGGAACAAGATTATGATCGCATTTACCAGCAGCGGGGAAAAATTGCGCTACACCAGCGACCCTCTTTTAATCACGGGACGGTTGGATGTTGGCGTGAAGATCGACGAATCCGGCTACAAAACCATGTTCCGGCTGTATGACGCCTCCTTCAGTAAGCTGAAGGAATAGCAGGGGGAAGGTCGCAGAAGATAGCGGAAGAGGCTTTCCGTTATCATCATCGGCGCCACCGGAAACGCAAGAATAACGGAAGGAGGCTTCCGTTATTACAATTATGCAGCCCTTAAAACCCTCGAAGCAGGGGCTTTAGTGGAAAACAGCTTCCGTTAATGCCCGGCCCAAAAGCTGCCCAGCCCCCAATAGCGGAAAATGCTTTCCGCTATCGGAAACAGCAGCCCTGCGGAGAGCCTGCTTATAGAGGCCTAGCCCTCTAGACAGATCCGGCCAGCCTCCTGAATCCTAAAAAGGGTGACTGGCATTTTCTCCCCTTTTCGGCTAAACTAGACCTAAGTGTGTCGCAATCTGTCTGCCTGGGGGGATCAAAGCAATGGCGCGCAACAATTATTCGGTGGGGTTAGTGCTGATAGGCATTGCCGTTATTCTGCTGCTTGGCAAGCTGGGAGTATTCTCGTTTTTAGGTGGGCTTCTGTGGCCCGTATTCATTCTGCTGCCCGGCGTGGTGTTTCATTTCCTGTATTTTTCCAGAGTGCTGCCGGCAGGGGTTTTGGTGCCGGGCGGAATTTTGGTTACTTATTCGCTCATGTTCTTTTTCTGCAATATATTCGGATGGGGCGCCATGTCCTATCTGTGGCCGGGCTTTATCTTCGGCGTAGCCGTAGGCCTTTACGAGCTTCACCTGTTTGACCGGCACAGCGGCAAGGGTGTGCTGACCGCAGCCATGATCTTAGCGGCCATATCCGCCGTGTTCTTCGCGCTGGCGTTTATGTTTACCGCAGGCATCTACTTTATTATCTTCGTTCTGCTTGTGGCGGGTGTGGGGTTGATTATGACGCGGAAGCGCGGCTGGTAAAGGGCAATAGCCATTCATACTGTGGCCGGGAATGTGTTATTTTGGGCTATCGGATAAGACCGTTTTTCTGCAGGTTCGGAACCTTTTTCTCCGGCAGACGTTTATATGGATAAATCTCTGCCGTGCGAAAGGAGTGTCCCGGATGATCCTGATGGCTGTTTTACTAATCCTGGCCGGTGCAGTTATGGTGGTTTGGCCCAGTGCTGTGTGGGCGTTTTCGGAGAGCTGGAAGTCCTCCGATGCTACGGAACCGTCGGACCTTTATTTAGTCTCCACCCGCATCGGCGGCGTGATTACCGGCTCGGTGGGTACTGTGTTCTTGGTCGTGCTCCTGGTCCTGTAGAAGCAGCCCATCTTGGGCCCTCCCCGCACAAAATAGGGGGATTCCTTGAATTTTGCCGATTGGAAGCCATATCCCTTGATTTTTGATGCCGCAAAACGTATACTTAGAACAAAAGTCAAGCGTCGGAGCTGTCCGGCGCTATTTTATTGGAAGCGAGAGGAATCCCATACTATGCATGCAAGAGAGAAAATTCGCAACATCGCCATTATTGCCCACGTTGACCACGGCAAAACCACGCTGGTAGACAAGCTGCTCCAGCAATCCGGTATTTTCCGTGAGAATGAAGCCATTCAAGAACGCGCTATGGACTCGAACGACATTGAGCGTGAACGCGGCATCACCATTTTGGCCAAAAACACCGCGATTGAATATAAGGACTACCTGATCAATATTGTGGACACACCGGGCCATGCCGACTTCGGCGGCGAAGTGGAACGGATCATGAAGATGGTGGACGGCGTTCTTCTGGTGGTGGATGCCTTCGAGGGCTGTATGCCCCAAACCAAGTTTGTTACCCGCAAAGCCCTGGAAAGCGGCCTGCACCCCATTGTTGTCGTAAACAAAATCGACCGCCCCAACGCACGCCCTGAGGAAGTTATCGATGAAGTGCTGGATCTGTTTATTGAGCTTGGCGCCTCCGATGAGCAATTGGACTTCCCTGTGGTATACGCTTCTGCCCTTCAAGGGACCTCTTCCCTTACTGCCGATAATCAACAGCCCAACATGGAAGCCATCTATGAAACCATTGTGGGCCGTACCCCTGCTCCTACCGAAAGTGTAACGGATCCTCTCCAATTCCTTGTCACATTGATGGATTATAACGAATATATGGGCCGTATCGCCATCGGCCGGATTAACCGCGGCGTGATCCGCCAAGGTCAGGCTGTTGCCGTTTGTACCCGCGAAGGAACTGTCAAGCAAGCCCGTATCGAGAAGCTGTTCGGCTTCCAAGGCCTGAAGCGTGTGGAAGTGGAAGAGGCGGGAGCCGGTGACATCGTCGCTATTGCCGGTATTAAGGATATCAACATCGGGGAAACCATCGCCGATCTGGCCAATCCCGAAGCGCTGCCGGTTCTGGAAATTGACGAGCCTACACTGCAAATGACCTTTTTGGTTAACAACAGCCCCTTCGCAGGCAAGGAAGGCAAGTTCGTCACCTCCCGTAAGCTGCGTGAGCGTCTTTATAAGGAAGTGGAAACTGACGTCAGCCTTCGTGTCGAAGACACGGACAGCCCGGATGCGTTCGTGGTTTCTGGCCGCGGCGAGCTCCACCTGGGTATTCTCATTGAGAATATGCGCCGGGAAGGTTACGAAATGCAGGTTTCCAAACCGGAGGTTATCATTAAGGAAATCGACGGGGAAAAAATGGAGCCAATCGAACGTCTGATTATCGACGTGCCGGAGGAGAACATGGGTGCCGTCATGGAGTCCTTGGGCAGCCGCAAGGCCGAAATGATCAACATGACCAACAACGGCATGGGCTCTGTCCGTCTGGAATTCCTGATTCCGGCCCGGGGTTTGATCGGCTACCGGACCCACTTCCTGACCCTGACCCGCGGTTACGGCGTCATGAACCATGCCTTCGAGAAGTACGGCCCTTATCTGGGAGCAGGAGTAGGCGGACGCCACCAGGGTGTGCTGATCTCCACTGAAAACGGCACCTCCACTCTGTACGGCATCCTGTCCGTAGAGGACCGCGGCATTCTGTTCCTGATGCCCGGCGCGGAAGTGTATGAAGGCATGATCGTAGGCGAGCATACCCGGGATACCGATATTGTCGTCAACATCTGCAAGGAAAAAGCGGTAAACAATATCCGTTCCGCCACCAAGGAAGAAACCGTGCGTATGAAGACACCGCGTCTTTTCTCCCTGGAAGCCGCTTTGGAGTATCTGAACGATGACGAGTATTGTGAAATCACTCCGAAATCCATCCGCTTGCGCAAGAAGCTCCTGAACCGCGGCGAACGCGAACGGGCTGAAAAGCAGCGCAAGAACGCGGAAGTAAATTCCTAAGATTCAAGATTAGGTTGTATAGTTAAGACTTCCGCAAGCTGGCAAGGTCCTTGGCTTAAGGAAATTGAGGTCAGGTCCGGTGCAATTGCGCCGGACCTTTTTTGCGGATTTTGCCGGAACATAGCATTTATCCTATTGATAACGGAGGTTTTTCCATGAAGCTGGAGGACTCACTTTTTAATTGGCTGCAAATCCGTCTGGTGGCGGAGGCACGGCCCGAGGATCAGGCGGCCAAGGAAACGGTGCGCTTTTTCGAGGAGATATTGACCGAGGATCACGGTGTCAGCGAATTGGCCATCAGCGCCCAGGACACGACTATGATTCATGTGCGTTATACGGCGAACGGCAAAACAAAAATGCAGATGTTCGGCAGGGAACTGGCGGAGCAGCTTCTATCCGATATCGATGCCAACCCCAAATATCATTAACCGGCAAGCCTTTTAATAAGCATGAAACGGAGATGAATGCCACATGGCTCAGTCAGACTCTCTGTCCGGTGAACAGGGAAGCCATTCCCGCCGCCGGTCCGGCAAACCCCGTAAAATTGCTTTTGCCTTCATATGGGTGGCTGTATTGGCATTGGCAGGAGTGATCGGGTACGGTGCCTATTTGTATGTGTACAAGCTTACGCCTATGCTGGGCAAAATCGGTACGGAGCAATCTGTTCCCGCCGGGATGTCGGCCAGCGAAAAACCCTTGGTGATGCTGCTCCTGGGTGTGGATTCCCGCCCCAAAACCGGGAGTCTCAACACCGATGTGATTATGGTGGCGGCGCTGAATCCGTCCCGCAAAACGGCCACCGTCGTATCCATTCCCCGGGATACCTATCTGAAAGCATCACAAGGCCTGCGCGCCAATAAAGCCAACGCTTTTTATGCTAATCTAATGGCATCCTCCAAAACCACGGCACCGGATAAAATCAAAAAGGTGTTCGCCGGGGCATTGGGTGTGCCTGTTGATTATGTGGCTACGGTTAACTTCCAGGGTTTCCGGGATATTGTGGATGCGGTAGGCGGGGTTAAGGTAGAGGTAGATATGAATATGCGGTATGTGGATAAGGCGGATGGGACGAATATCAACCTGACGGAGGGGCTTCAGACCTTGGACGGGAAAAATGCCCTGGATTTTGTCCGGTACCGCAAATCCAATAACGGCACAGCGGAATCCAGCGACCAGGAACGGAATGCCCGGCAGCAAATGGTGGTAGCAGAGCTGCTGCACAAGCTGAAATCCCCGTCAGGGGTGCTTGCGGCAGGAAAGCTGATGGAGGCCGTCGGCGAACATATCACTACGGATATTCCCGTAGAGCAGCTGAAGTCAATGATCCGGACATATATCGGAATCGATAAGGATAAAATGGAGTATATACATCTGGAGGGCGAATGGAAAAGCCCGTATGTATACATATCGGATAAAGAGTGGAAGCTGGCAACCAGTCACCTCAAGCAGCAGCTGGAATGAAGGATAGGCGCGGGTTTAGTGGCTGAAATCCCAGGCACTGTGGTATACTGAACCTAGCAGCACCTGTACTACCTTCGCATCTATGGCACAACGTCAAAGGAGGACCTGATGGTATGGCTGAAGCGGTAACTGCTCTAAATGAAGAGCTCATGTCAACTTTGCAGAAGGAAACCTTCGTCATCCTCAATACGGTGGATGCGGATACCGGCGCTCCTTGCGTCAACGCCATATCCTGGGTTTATGCCAAGGATGAGGGAACCATCCGCTTTGCGGTGGACGGGCGTTCCCGGATCATTGCGAACATTAAGGCGAAGCCGCAGGCAGCGGTGTCACTTTTTGCCGCGGGTTCCTTCCATGCGGTATACGGCGATGTCCGTGTGGTTACGGAAGAGCTGGCCGGCGTGCCCTTCAAGCTGGCATGCGTCGACGTGCTGGTACGCGAGGTCAGAGATGCCATGTTCTATGGCTCCCGCGTGTCGATCGTACCCGAATATGAGAAAACCTACGACAAACGTGCGGCCGACAAGCTGGACGGACAAGTGTTTGAAGCCATGAAGAAAGCCTAACTGCGCGCGCAGTTAGGCTTTCCTGCATTTTTAAGGTGTTCCGCCGCCGATTAGAGATTGTTATCCTGGAACTGGCTGCCGTCCGGATCATGGTGCTTGCCATTGTCCATTGGTGCAATATCCTTGGGGATTTGGGGTGCAACCCGTCCGATAATGTCGCCCAGCTCCTGGGCGAATCCCGCGAAGGGCCGTCCGTTTCGGATATCGTCCCGCACATGCCGGATTCGTTCGCCCAATGCCATATCCGCAGTGACGAAAGCATTTATGCCCTCCGGGTCCTTGCGGAAAGCCTCAGCTACGGAATATTTGATGATATTCACCCGGGACCGGTCCAGATTGGGCTCCACGGTAATGCCTACAATCGCTGTTTTCCCCATAATCACGCATTTGGCATCTTCAACCTGGGGAATGCCTTTGGCCAGCTCCTCCAATCGTGTAGCTGTATCTGCCGGAAGACCGTCAGATTCCTGGGGATTAGCCGTTTGTGCCTGCTGGGCCCGCAGATTGTTATCGTCTTGGCCTGCCTGATGGCCGGCCTTGCCGCAGCCGGCAGCTGCTGCCGTCAATGCAATCAAAAGTATCCATAACCGTACACGCATCGGGATGTTCCCACCCTTCTATGTTTTTAAGCTCAGGGGCATTGTTACGGATAGTTTGACCACTTCTGCATCAACGTATGTATGCCGGTTGTTCGACTAGACACTTGGAGGCGACCCCTATGAGAAAAATTTATGTTCTGGATACCAACGTCCTGCTTCAGGACCCCAACGCCGTTTTCGCCTTCGAGGACAATGATGTGATTATTCCCGCCATCGTGTTGGAGGAATTGGACGCCAAAAAACGGCTGGCCGATGAAATTGGACGCAATGCGCGCTTCACCTCACGCCTCTTGGACGGCTTCCGGGCGAAGGGCAAGCTTCAGGACGGGGTCACCTTGGATAACGGCGGTTCCATCAAAGTAGAGTTAAATCACCGCAGCTTTGCCAAAATGCAGGATGTATTCGGGGATATGTCCAACGACAACCGGATTCTGGCCGTTGCGCTGAATTATCATATGGAGGAGCAGGAGAAGGAGGAGCCCCAGCCGGTGATTCTGGTCAGCAAGGATACTCTGGTGCGGATCAAAGCCGATGTGCTGGGGCTGACCGCACAGGATTATTTGTCGGACCGGGTGGTATCCAATTCGGATATGTACACCGGATGTGTGACGCTGAAGCTGCACCCTTCGGTGATCGACGAGTTTTACACGTACCGTTTTTTGGAGATTAAGAGCCTGAACTTGGGCTACACCTTATATCCCAATGAATTTGTGATTCTGAAGGATGAGATGGGCACCTCCAAATCGGCTTTACTGAAGGTAAATAAAGAAGGCAAACGTCTGGAGCCCTTGTTCTTGAGTAATGATCCTATCTGGGGGATCGCGGCCCGGAATGCCCAGCAGCGGATGGCCCTGGAGCTTCTGCTGAACGACGATATCCCGCTGGTGACCCTCACGGGCAAAGCGGGCACAGGCAAAACCCTGCTTACGGTTGCCGCAGGGCTGATGAAGGTGGAGGACGACCACAAATATAAGAAATTATTGATTGCCCGGCCAGTGGTGCCCATGGGCAAGGATATCGGGTATCTGCCGGGGGAAAAGGATGAGAAGCTCCGCCCGTGGATGCAGCCTATCTATGATAACCTGGAATATCTCTTCGATACGAAGAAGCCGGGGGATATCGACAAGGTGCTTGCAGGTCTGGGCAGCATTCAGGTGGAGGCTTTGACCTACATCCGCGGCCGTTCCATCCCGGGCCAGTTCATTATCATCGACGAAGCCCAGAATCTCTCCCGCCATGAGGTGAAAACCATCGTTTCCCGGGTAGGGGAGGGCAGCAAAATTGTGCTGCTGGGAGACCCCCACCAAATCGATCATCCTTATCTGGATGCCACCAGCAACGGTCTGTCCTATGTGGTGGAGCGCTTCAAGGAACAGGGCATCGCCGGGCATATTATGCTGGAGCGGGGAGAACGCTCCAACCTGGCCCAATTGGCTGCCGATTTGCTGTAGGTGGAGGAGCATTAGCAGAACAGCGAAAAACCCTTGGTTTACCGCGGTTTACGCGGTGGCCAAGGGCTTTTTTGGGTTTGTCTTTAGCTAACTATTGGTTGGTGGGCCAGGAAGTAGCGGGGAACGGGAGGAGGCTGATTTTCTAACGGCGGTGAGAGCCGCTATTTGCCCCAAAATGAGCCTTCAGAAATTCTAACGGCGGCCAGCGCCGCTATTTGATGCGATGAAGCCTGTTTTTGCCCGGAAGAGGTCAAATAACGGCTTGTACTTCCGTTAGAAATCGCGGAGGGCGGTTTTTGCCTAAATAGCGGCGCTCACTTCCGTTAGAATCCGGGTGCAGCAAATTAGAGCACAGCTAGAATTCAGGCACAAAAATCTGGGCACAGCCGAACGGGCATAGCCTGAATCCCGGCAAAGCTAGAAATCTGGGCTCACGCTCAGTTATTTCCGCGCACAGCTACACAACAGCGACGCTGCCTGGACAGCTGTTTGCGGCCCGGCCACAACCTTATGACCAATGTCCGGGAGCCCGCAAGCCCGGCGGCAGCCTGGTGCCGGCATCGCCCTTGGCGGAGTTGACCTGCATCTGCGACAGGAACAGGGCCCCGCGCAAATCTGCGCCGCGCAAGTCCGCATCCCGCAGGTCCGCGCCGATGAAGTCGCAGTCCCGCAGGTCGGCCTTCTGCAGGTTGGCGGCAATGAGCATGGCGCCTCTCAGGTTGGCCCCCCGCCACAGCTTGCCCTTCAGATTGGCGCCGAAAAAATCCTTTCGGCCGGGAAGCGCTGAAGCGCTGCGCCCGGAGGCTGCAACCCCCTGCTGCCGCACCAGCCGGCTCGCTTCCAGCAGCGTGCCGTTCACTTCGGCACGCACTGCCGGCAAATCCAGCTCCAGCAGCGCCTCCGGCGGCTGGGCCGCCAGCTCCTCCAGCCGGGCGATGGCCTGCCCGGCTTCCGCATGCAGGGCTGCCGTCCGACTGGCAGCCGCAATTTCACGCAGATAGCTGATGATTTCGTGCAGCTGCTGCATAACCGGGAAAACCGCCAGCATCCGGTCAGCTGTGCGGCTGTCTTCCCGCCAGCTGTGCCCGCCGAAGGTCTGCTTGGACACCCGCTCTCCCGCGCCGAAGCAGTCATACACCGTGCAGCCCTTATACCCCTGCTTGCGCAGGGAATCATGGATGCCGCAGCGGTAATCCTGTTGCAAATGGCGGCAGGGGCTTCCTCCCGGCTTATCGCAGGGAAAATCGGCCGACTTGGCATACGGCAGGGCAACGCAGCATAGCCCGAAGCATTGGCTGCAGTCCGTCTGCAGATGGGGCTGTAAAGGATCGATAACAGAATGATTCATCGTTGGAACACTTCTTTTCGCAATAAAATGAGTAAACTTCAGCTTTTCCAGTGTATCATGATTCGGCGGCAAGCTCCATGCGGATAACACGGTACCCGAAAGGCGGAAGAGAGAGGCGTCCTGCTGCAACCGCTTCTCCGGTCAGCGCATCCCGGCAGTCCTGGGGAACAGTGACAGTACCCCCTTGGCCGTCCATGTTAACCACAACCCACACCCGGTATCCGTCTCCTTCCCGGGGAGCCACGATGGTGCCCGGACTCACATCCGTCCGGAGAGTGACGCCAGCCTCCCCGGCATAATGCAGGAGAATCCGCCGGAGCATGGCATCACCCTCTTCACCGGCGGGCAAGGAGCCCAACATTACGATTTTGCCGCGGCCGATTTGCCTTTCCGTCAAAAATGCTTGGCCCTGTGCCGCTCCTTGATCGATCAAGCCGACGGCCTTGGCGCTCACCGGGTGGAATACGGCGCTCCATAAGGACAACGGTGCCGTCACTCCAAAGGCCGTACCGGTAGTTCCGCTGCCGTCCATGGGATAGGTGTAAAGTGTTTCCACACCGGCAAGCTCCTCCAAATACCGGCCAAGCGCAGCGTCCGTGGGAATGGTATGCTCTTCCGTTCTGCCTCCGGTAAGCGGTCCAACAATCCAGACAGCGCCTTTTTCCACCGCAGCTGCTGCTTTGTCGGTCAGCTCTTTGGATAAATAGGGTAGGTACGGAGTAGCATACAGCCGGTATCCGTCAAGTGCAGCGCCCTCCGGCACCAAATCACGGTGGAGCCCCAAATGGAGCAGCTGCTCGTAATAGTGGGTAATTAAGGAGCGGTGCTGCAGCTTCCGGTGGGGCTCTGTCCTCAGAAAAGCCTTGGCCCGGTCCGAATAAGTCATCGCAACCTCTGCCTGAAGGGGGCGGGTGTTCAGCAGCACCGGCTCCAAAGTCCTCCGCGCTTCCTCCACTTCCAGCACGTTCCGGTAGCCGATGGAGGGTTTGCCCCAGGCGTTGAGGATTGCTCCGTGGGGCTGCTCACAGCCTGAGCGCTGCTGTCTCCACAGCCAATAGCAGAATGCCTCCGCTCCAAGTGCATATGCGGCAACCGCTTCGGCCTTTAAATATCCGTCGGGATGAAGCTGGGGCTGACCGCGCAGGGAGCCGCCATGGCCGGGACTGGTTTCCATCACCCAGAAGCCCCGGTCTTTTTTAACATTCCGCCACAAATCGCAGTTGATCAGATAAGCATTCCGGTTGGGGAAGCTGGCGTACGTGTCATAGGCGGCGAAATCCAGCTTGCCAAACAACCGCTCATTATCCAGATGAAACGCCACACTGCTGTTATGGGTAATTGGCTGAGAGGAGTGCTTACGGATCAGCTCCGCCTGCATATCCGAAAACTCAGCAATAAGCTCCATCGAAAAAAGCTGGTGCAGGGTAGTAAGTGACGAGCTGTGAAGGAAGGGGACAGCTGTCGAAGGCTGCGGAATTTGCGCAAAGGTCTGGTAGGTCTGACTCCATACCGCCGTTCCCCACGCTTCATTTAAGCTGTCGATAGTCCTGTATCGCTTCTCCAGCCATGTATGCCAAAGTCCGCGGCAGGTTCCGCAGAAGCATTCGGCCACATGGGATTTGAATTCATTGTCGATTTGCCAGGCGATTACACCGGGAAGACGGCCCAAAGCTTGAGCTTGGGCTTCCACTATCTTGGCGGAGCGCTCCCGGAAGTAGGGATGATTGGTGCAGGCATGCTGTCTGGAGCCATGGCCCATTACCCGGCCGTCCGGTTCCTGATGCATCCGCTCCGGATGTCCATGGGAAATCCAGACAGGCGGAGTGGCCGTGGGTGTGCACATGACGGTTTCGATACCATGGGTATGCAGCAGCTTTACAGCCTCTATATATAATGAAAAATCTATTTTATTCTCCTCGGGTTCAAATACCGACCAGGCAAATTCCCCCATCCGCACTACATTGATGCCGGTCTTTTTCATCATGGCAATATCCTGTTCCCAGATCTCGCGGCCCCAAAGCTCGGGATACCAGGAGACGCCGTGGTAGAGCTTTCGGCTCATTGTCCCCATCACTCCTTCACATTTTCTGAATGCTGGACATACATCCGCTTCCACTTTACTTCAGGGTCGCCGGGGGTTCAATAGGACGATTTTACCCGCTTAGGACAAGGGTTTACACAGTTTTGCCGGCTTTGCACTTTCTTGAAGCAAGGCCCAAATGCCAGAATTTTGGGCTGTTCAAGAATCTCCGATTGTCGGAAAATTTCGGACGGGACATAATCAGGTCATAACCGCTCGAGAGAAGCGAAAGACAACCCGGAGGTGATGGGGAGTGAAGCAGGCAGCTGCGGAAAAGTTGACTGTTGTACCGAGTACCCAGAATAGTAAATGGAGCACGATTGGCAAACGATTGAAGAGAGACAAGTGGTTGTATCTATTGATTACACCCGGATTGCTTTACTTCATCATCTTTAAGTACGTCCCCCTGTGGGGCATTCTGCTGGCCTTTAAGAACTACCAGCCGTTCCTCGGATTTTTCAAAAGTGACTGGGTAGGCCTCGATCACTTCACGATGTTCTTCCAGAATATCGAGTTCACCATGCTCTTGCGCAATACCCTGGTCTTATCCTTATACAGCCTGGTCTTTTCCTTCCCTGCCCCGATCCTGCTGGCGCTTCTGTTAAATGAGGTCAGACTTTCGTGGTACAAGCGTTCCATTCAAACTCTGGTGTATGTGCCCCACTTTATCTCCATGGTTATCGTGGCGAGCTTGACCTACATCCTTCTGACTACAGAGGGCGGCACCATCAACGAATTTATCTTCCAATTAACGGGACAAAAAATATCCTTCCTCACCGATCCCGAGTGGTTCAGGCCGCTGATTATTATCCAGACGATCTGGAAGGAATGCGGCTGGGGAACAGTTATCTTCCTGGCGGCCTTGGCCGGTGTGGATGTGGAGCAGTATGAAGCGGCCATCATGGACGGCGCCAACCGCTGGAAGCAAACCTGGCATATTACGCTGCCCTCCATCCGGAGCACCATCGTCATCCTGCTGATCCTGCGGATGGGTAACATTCTGGACAACGGCTTTGAACAAATCTACCTGATGATGAACGCGCTGAACCGTGAGGTGGCCGAGGTATTTGATACCTATGTGTATACCGTCGGTATTACCCAAGGCGCATTCAGCTACAGTACGGCAGTCGGCCTCTTCAAATCCGTCATCGGCGTCACGCTGGTGCTGGGAAGCAACTGGCTGGCTAAACGATTCGGCGAGTCCGGACTTTATTAAGAGGAGGTTTACAAGATGGCCAAGCAATACAAAACAGTCGGCGGAACGGTCTTCGATATATCCAACTACCTCTTTTTGGGAGCAGCCGGGATCGTTGCCATTCTGCCATTCCTGATTATCATCGCGGGCTCCTTCGCCTCTGATGCGGAAATCACCAAGCGCGCTGTGTTCCTGATTCCGGAAACCTTCACGCTGAATGCCTACCAGTTCATTTTCTCCACGGATTCCATCATGAGAAGTATCGGGGTTTCCGTGTATATCACCGTAGTCGGCACCATCGTCAACCTGTTCTTCACCGTGACCATGGCATATCCCCTTGCCCGGCGCACGCTGATGGGACGCAATGTATTCCTGAACATGGTTATCTTCACCATGCTGTTCGGCGGCGGGATGATTCCCACTTACCTGGTTATCCGCGAGCTGAACATGCTGGATTCCTTCAACGCCTTGATTTTCCCCGGCGCCATCAGCGCCTTCAACCTGATTATCGTGAAGAACTTCTTCCAGGAGCTGCCCCCTGAAATTGAGGAAGCGGCCCGGATCGACGGCTGTCAGGAGCTGAGTCTTCTGTGGAAGATCGTATTGCCCCTGTCCATGCCGGTTATTGCCACCTTTACCTTGTTCTACGCCGTTGGCCACTGGAACAACTTCTTCTCGGCTCTCTTGTACATCAATGACCCTGCCAAATGGCCTCTGCAGGTTATGCTGCGCCAGATCGTTATGCTGTCCCAGGCAGCCGGCGATATGAACTCCATGGACCCCAACTTCGTCAAGCCACCGGAGCAGTCCATTAAGATGGCGGTAATCGTAGTGGGTACACTTCCGATCCTGTGTGTGTATCCATTCCTGCAAAAGCACTTTGCTAAGGGTGTAATGATCGGCTCCGTAAAAGGCTAAGGCTGAAGCGGGGACAAGCGGCGGATGGTTATTCAGGTGACCTCATGAATGGCATTTTGAGTGCCATCCGCCTTTACATGACGAATTGCTCCATCTGGAGTTATTCCATATAAGATAGACCAAAATATGATTGACCAAATCAAGGAGGGTATAAAAAATGAAAAGAAAAGCAAGCAGCATGAAGCGTTTTGTTGCCGTTGTATCCGTTGGGACCATCGCTGCCGGAGCACTTGCAGGCTGCGGAGGCGGAGATAAAGATAATGCAGCTTCTCCTGCCGCATCTGCAGGCTCCAGCGCAGCAGCTACTCAACAGCCGCCGCTTGATCTGACCATCATGCTTCCGACCTTCAAGACCAACTTCCCCAAGGATGACAGCCCTGTAGCCGCTGAGCTGGAGAAGCAAACCAATACTAACATTCACTTTGAGTGGGTGCCCAACGCTTCCTACAACGATAAGTTCAACATCACCCTGGCTTCCGGTAAGCTTCCGCACCTGATTGCTGTATTGGGCGACCGTTCTTCCAGCTTTGTCAATGCTGTACGCTCCGGCGCATTCTGGGAGCTGAGCCCGTACCTGAAGGATTACAAAAACCTGTCCGGCGCTAACCCCACTGTATTGAACAACAGCTCCATCGACGGCAAAATCTACGGCGTATACCGCGGCCGCGACCTGGGACGCCAAGGCTACTACTACCGCAAGGACTGGCTGGATGCAGTAGGCCTGCAAGAGCCGAAGACCATCGACGATTTCTACAACATGTTGAAAGCGTTTAAAGAAAAGGACCCGGACAAAAACGGCAAAGCCGATACCTACGGTATGGTTCTGGTTAAATGGACCGGCGGCTGGGCAAGCGGATTTGACAACATCAAGCTGTGGTTCGGCGCTCCTAACAAATGGGGCATCAAGGACGGCAAGCTGGTTCCCGAGCATCAATACGAAGAATATATCGATGGCCTGAAATTTATGAAGAAGCTGTATGATGAGAAGCTCATCAACTCCGACTTCGCCGTATTTGACAGCGCCAAGTGGACTGATCCC
Source organism: Bacillota bacterium (assembly GCA_023391955.1). Classification (GTDB taxonomy): domain Bacteria; phylum Bacillota; class Bacilli; order Paenibacillales; family NBRC-103111; genus Paenibacillus_AR. The sequence continues at coordinate 14,372 of JAEWAA010000010.1, forward strand.
CTCGTGAATAACCAAGCCGGCGTAATCGTAGACGTTGTGGACGGCGCCGCGCGTGTTGACGACAAGATCCATGCCGCTCTGGCTAAAGAAGGCAAGGACAATCCGGACATCCATTATATGGGCGTATCCGCTGGTGTAACGGGCAAGGACGGCAAGCTGCATACCCTGCCTACAGCAGGCTACTCCGGTATGATGTCTATTCCGAAATCCTCTGTTAAGACAGAAGCTGAACTGAAGCGCGTTCTGACCTTCCTTGACCGCATTAACGATCCGGAAATGCAAACACTGTTGAGCTTTGGCTTGGAAGGCAAGCACTATACAACCGATGCTGAGAAAAACGTAACCATCAGCAAGGATACTGTTCTGCTGGAATCCGAAGTGGAAGGCCTGAACCAAATGCTGTCCTTCCTGCCGAAGAGCAGCGCGCTGACTGTGAAGCAAACCGCTCTCAGAAAGCAACAAACCGAATTGATCAAGAAGAACGAAGAGACCATCGTTGCCAACCCTGCTGCTCCGTTGATCTCTGATGTTTACAACCAAAAGGGACCTCAACTGGAAAACATCATCAATGATGCCCGTATCAAGTTCATCGTTGGCCAAATCGACGAAGCCGGCATGCGTGCTGCTTTCGAAACCTGGAAGAAATCCGGCGGCGACGACCTGGTGAAGGAAATGAACGAATTGTACGTGGCTGCCCAAAAGAAATAATCCACCCGGATTATAGGCATAGCCAACAGGATAGGGGATGTGCGAAAAATGCACACCCCTGCCTGTTTTTTGTGTTTTTTTGGACGCGTGGTCATGAAAAGCTTGTTCTTGGGTATGAAAACGGTATATGCTAAGTTAAGCATCTAAGGCGTATTCCGAAATCCAGTTGGAGGCAACGATGAAAACCTACAGATATGTACTGCTCTTGGCTGCAGCAACGCTTGCCGCTGCCAGCGGGTGCCAGTCCGACAACCAAGAGAAAGCCGGCCCAGACGAGCCTTTTCCCATTACTCTGCTGACAGCCAACTTCTCCGCCAACCCTGCTAGCAAGGAAAGCAAGGTGTGGAAGATGGTGGAGGAATATACCCATACCAATTTGAATATTATTTGGGCGCCCAATGCGTCCTATAACGATAAAATGAATATTTCCCTTGCTTCGGGGACGCTGCCCATGGTGATTAAGGTGGAGAATACCCATGTTCCCAGTGTCGCCGGAGCCATCCAGAAGGGGCAAATCTGGGAAATCGGTCCCTACTTAAGCCGTTTTCCCAACCTGAGCCAAGCGGATCCGGAGATTCTCGGCAACATCTCCAACGAAGGAAAGGTCTACGGCATTTACAGGGCGAGAAAGCAGGGCAGGCCGGGAATATCGTACCGTAAGGATTGGCTGGACAAGCTGAGTCTCTCCGAGCCCAAAACCATCGATGAATTCTACGCGGTGCTGAAGGCTTTTACCGAACAGGATCCGGACGGCAACGGTATTGACGATACCTATGGCCTTGCCGTCTCCAAGTATCCCTTGCCCTGGGAAATGATGCAGGTTTGGTTCGGGGCACCCAACAAATGGGGGATCGATGCAAACGATAAGCTGGTTCCCGAGCATTTTACGCCGGAATACCGGAACAGCCTGAAGTTTTTCCGCAAAATATATGCCGAGGGATTGGTCAATTCCGACTTCCCCATCTATGACTCCACCCGCTGGAATGATCAGGTGGTGAGCGGTCGTGCGGGAGTTATGCTGGATGTGGCGGATACCGCAGGACGGCTGGAAACAAAATTGAAGCAGGCCAATCCGCATGCTGTCATCGATGTATTCGGGGCAGTGGAGGGGCCTCATGGTTTGCGGAGCTTGAGTACCTCCGGTTATAACGGTGTTTATCTCATCTCGAAAAGCGGCGTCAAAACCGAGCAGGAATTGTTGAAGGTCCTGGATTTTTTGGACAAGCTGAATGATGAGCCCATGCAGCGGCTATTGTATTACGGTCTGGAGAACATCCACTACACCATGCATAACGGTGCTATGGAAAGCCTGCCCAACGATACCGTACCCCCGGAATACAACGCCAATGATCTGGAGCAACTGCTTCCTCTGATACCGGAGCTGACCAAGTTCAAAGCCATTTCCCCCTTAAGGGAAAAGGTCAACACAGTCATTGAGAATAATGAGAAGATTATTATCACCAATCCCGCAGAGGGGCTGGAATCGTCAACCTATACCCAGAAGGGCAATATGCTGGAC
>JAEWAA010000017.1 GCA_023391955.1 Bacillota bacterium
TATCCGGCAACCGTGATTGCCGCCGAATCCGCCAGTGTCCTCATGTTTACCAAAAAAGAGCTTCTGGCCTTATTCGCCCTGGACACGGAAATTATGGCGCTCTTTATGCAGAACATGTCCGAACGGCTTATTCTGTTGAACCAGCGGATTGAAATTCTTTCCCTGGGTACTCTCCGCCAGCGGATCGCCCATTTTCTGATCAAGGAAATGAAACAGCAAAAAACGGAACGCATCCGCATTCCGTTCAATAAGAGGGTATGGGCGGAGCACCTGAACAGCGCCAGGCCTTCCCTGTCACGGGAATTGTGCTACATGCGGGACCAGGGCTGGATCGCCTTCGACGATACCACGGTGGACATTCTTCAGGTGGGTGAGCTGGAGGGATTGCTGCAGTAAAACCTGCCACTCCGCCTCCAGCTCATCCGAAGTATCCCACTCCGCCGCATACCCGCCGCCCGTATGAATGACCTCTCCTGTATCCCGGTCCAACCGGTAAGCCTCCCCCCAAACACGGCCGTGCCGGGCAATGTCCCGAACCGCGCCGCCAATGTAAGCGACCTCCTCCTCCGACATAGCCGGGTGAAGGGAAATCCGTACCCACCCCGGCTTCCATTCCAAATTCCCGCTCAAAATCTGATGATGAATGTAATCCGACGCATCCGGTCCAATTCCGTACAGGTAATGACCGTAGCTCCCCGAACAGGAGCATCCGCCCCGGGCCTGGATCCCGAACCTGTCGTTTAAGAGCCGCGTCACCAGCTTGTAATGCAGCCCTTCTATATGAAAAGAGACAATGCCAAGCCTGTGACGGTGCTCTCCCTCCAGCACATGGATGCCCGGGCAACTGTCCAGATAAGGCCAGAGCACCTCCAATAGCCGGTTTTCCCTTCTGAGCATAGCCCCTGTCCCCATCTCCTCTTTCAGCTTGATGCATAATGCCGTTCGTACTGCTTGTAAAAAACCCGGCGTGCCCCCATCCTCACGCTCCTCCGCATTCCCTAGATAGGTCCGTTTCCCCCATGGGTCCGTCCACATCACCGTCCCGCCGCCGGGTTCATCCGGTACAGGGCTGCACAGAAGCCGCCCTGCCATAACCAGCACACCGCTGGTGCCGGGACCTCCCAGGAATTTATGCGGTGAAAAATACAGCGCGTCCAGCCACCCTCCGGGAAGCGGCGGATGCATATCCATGTCCACATACGGCGCAGATGCGCTGTAATCTGCAAAGGCCAGCCCCCCATGCCGGTGCATGACGGCAGCCAGCTCCGCTATGGGCGTCATCAGGCCCGTCACATTCGAGCAGGCAGTGAACGCTCCAATTTTCAAAGGCCGGTCAGCATAACACGATACAGTACAATCCAGCACCGCAGGACTGACCCATCCGTTTTCGTCGGGGGGCACCATTACCACCTCCCCGGTGGTCTCCAGCCAGGAAATATGGTTGGAATGATGCTCCATATGCGTGATGAAAATAACCGGACGCTCCTCCGCGGACAGGCATAAACGGTCCTGCAGCCCTTTGGGTGCGCGGATTTGCAGGAGCCGCTGGAGCTTATTCACCGCCCCCGTCATACCCGTGCCGCAGAACATAAGCACATCCCGTGAAGAAGCGTGGACGTGGCGCTTAATGATGCTTCCCGCCAAGGAGTAAGCCATGGTCATCGATGCCCCGGTGGCGTTAGAATCCGTATGGGTATTGCCAACCAATGGCCCTATGTAACGTTCCATATATTCCTCGATGGGACCATAGAGTCTTCCGCTTGCACACCAGTCTGCGTATATCATTTTTCGGAGGCCGTCGGGTGTGCGGATCATCCGTTCTCCACCGATGATATTCCGCCTGACAGCGGTAAAAGCGGCCGCTTCATCCTGTAACCCGTCCGGTATCCCGCCTGTGTTTGGCATATGCTCCGTCCCTTCCGTTCTAAGTCATACCAACCGTCTTCTTCACTTTATGCAGGAAGGAGAAAATGGGCACTTGCGTAGACGGGGCAAATGTCAAGACATTTTGACACGGCAATTCTCATGAGATTCTAATAAACGCTTTCTAATCCATATATTGCGCGGGTTTGCCGGGTTTTTGCCAAATTCATGCATTTTTAGTTCTGTTATACTGGCGTTAGCCCGGTAAGCCAAGGCATTATATCGCTTACATTCCCATCGTTCCTTGTCCGGACCTCTCCCGAAACCCCGGCTGCCGGGCTCAATCCAAAAAACAGGAGGCATCATCATGACTATACGTACTCGCATTCTCCGACCTTTGGCTGTTGTTGGACTCAGCGCGACCCTGGCCTGGACAGGCTTAGGCTTGGCGCATCCGTCCCAAGCCTCGGCAGCCTCCGTCTCCGTGACTGGCGAGACGGATGCGGCTGCCTCCATTTCGGCCACCAAAGCGGACAGCGTCATCTCCATCGGCAGACGTTATCTCGGCACACCTTATCGGTTCGGTTCGCCGTCCGGCGTCACCTCCACATTTGACTGCTCGTCCTTTACCCAATATGTCTATAAAAAAGTAGGCATTTCCCTGCCGCGGGCATCCCGTGACCAGGCTAAGGTAGGCACTTACGTATCCAAGAGCAATCTTCGCAAAGGTGACCTGGTGTTCTTCTCCACTACGAAATCCGGCGGTAAAGTCGCACACGTAGGGATTTATGCCGGCAACGGACAGATTCTGCACACCTACGGTGCAGGCGGAGTGAAATACTCCAGCCTGAATTCCTCCTGGTGGAGCTCCCACTACATCACCGCCCGCCGCGTCATTTAATAATACAACCATGGAGACCACCCTATTCGGGGTGGTCTTCCGGCATATATAACGGCAGCTTCACTGTGACCGTGGTTCCTCTCCCCTGGCTGCTTGCCAGCTCCACTGTCCCCTCATGCTCTTTCACAATTTGCTCGACGATGGACAGTCCTAACCCGCTGCCCCCGGTCCTGCGGGTTCTGGCTTCATCCACCCGGTAGAAACGCTCGAAAATCCGGGGAAGATGGCGCGGCGCTATGCCTTCACCCTGATCCATAATATGAAGGGCCACCCAATCGCCGTCACGCTCCAAACGGATCTCTACGGGCAGCCCGCTGTATTTAATGGCATTATCCAGCAGATTGATCAGCATTTGCTTCAGCCGCTTCCCGTTTCCGAACACCAGGAAATGAGCGTCCGGTTCTGAGTGGAGGGCGATTTCCCGTTGGAAGGACAGGCTCAGCTCCTCCGCCGTTTTGCCGGCAAGCTCCAGCATATCCACCTCTGTGTAAGGAGCGTCCGGCTGGCTTTCCTGACTGTCGGCTGACTGGAGAAGCCCCTCCACAAGCTCCTTTAGCCTGTCCGCCTCCGTTTGGATGGCGTCTACCGCCTCCTTCCGGATGGCGGGATGTTCGCTGCCCCAACGGTGGAGCATACCGGCATAGCTCTGGATCACCGTCAGGGGAGTGCGAAGCTCATGGGAGGCGTCCTCCACAAAATGCCGCTGCCGCCGGTAAATCTCCTCCAACCTGTCCATCATGCGGTTGAAGGTCCCGCCAAGGCGGCCGAACTCGTCATCCCCCTCCGCAAATACCGGATCCAGCCGGGTAAAGCTGCCGCTCCGTTCAATCTGCTCCATGATTTCCGCCAACGCTTCCACCGGTTTATAGATCCATTTCACATAAAAAAAAGCGGCGAAGATGGCAACCAAAATGCCCACCAAGGTCCCGGAGCTTAATGTAATCAGCAGAACACGCAGATACCCCCGAGCC
>JAEWAA010000463.1 GCA_023391955.1 Bacillota bacterium
CCGAAGCCCGCGACTCCCGGCGGTTCGGCAGACGGACCACGGGACTGATCTGGTGCAATTCCAGAGCCGACGGTAAAGTCCGGATGGAAGAGGATCAAAGAGAAACACGCTTGGCGAAGCTTGAGCCGGCCCTTATTAAGGGATGGACTCTTGACGTATGCGCGGTTCAACCCACCCCCTTTTGGCCTGTCACAGGCAAACGGGGGTTTTTTGATCTTGTTTCGGAGTAAGATACACCTTCTAAGGATTTTGGAAAAGGAGCTTACAATGAGCAATCTTTTTGCATCTCTGTCAGGCAAATCATTCCGCGGCGGCTTCTGGCTGGTATTGGCAGGAGCGGCGCTGTGGGGCGTGGACCCGCTGTTCCGGATCATTCTGCTGAAATCCATGACCTCCTCCCAGATTGTGCTGCTGGAGCATGCCGTATTGTTCCTGGCGGCAGCACCGGTGCTGTGGAAGCGGCGTTCGGAGCTCCGGGCCATCCGGCTGCGGCATGTAGGGGCCTTGCTGGTGGTGTCCTGGGGCGGTTCGGCGGTGGCTACAATTCTGTTCACCAAAGCCCTGGTTTCCGGCGACCTGAACATGGTGCTGCTGCTGCAGAAGCTGCAGCCGCTGTTCGCCATCGGCCTGGCCGCGGTCATTCTGAAGGAACGCCTGCCGCGGAACTTCGGCTTCCTGCTGCTCGTGGCGCTGGCAGGCACCTACCTGCTCACCTTCGGCTGGACGCTGCCCCTTGGGCATGCCGGTACCTTCATCGGCTGGAGCAGCGTGATGGCGCTTGGCGCCGCCGCTTTATGGGGAGGCTCCACCGTCATGGGCCGGTATCTGCTGGGGACGCTTCAATATGAAACGGTCACCTCCCTGCGCTTCGTTATGGCGCTGCCCCTCCTGTTTGTCATCGCGCAGGTTGAGGCGCAGCCTTGGCAGCTGAACAACGGCTACGGCGGCTGGTCGCTGGTGGCGCTGAATCTGCTCCTGCAGGCCCTGCTGCCCGGACTGCTCAGCATGCTGCTGTATTACAAGGGCCTGGAAACCACCAAGGCCTCCTACGCCACTCTCGCCGAGCTCAGCTTCCCCATGACCGGTGTATTGATCAACTGGGTGGTCTACAGCCAGGTGATTACACCCGCACAGCTGGTTGGCTTCATCCTGATTTGGGTGACGCTGTTCATCATTTCCAATCAGCGGAACCAGTTGGAGCTGCCGGCCAAGGTGCAAACCAAAGCCGCCTAAACCGTGGAGCTTTCATTATGGGACAAAATAAAAAACCGGGCCTGCGCCTTATGGCGGCAGCTGCCCGGTTTTTTATTGTAAGCTTCCTTGACTAGCCATCATGTTTCTTATGGGATCATCCCGTTATCTGCCGTAAGGCCGTTTCGACCTGGGCGCACCCAGAATTTCCGACCACACCACCGCTTTGGCAAGATCCTCACCCTCCGGCGTCCAGCTGCCGGCGGTATGCGCTGCCGTTTCCCTGCCGCCAATCTCGTTGGGATCGGACGTTGGCATCAAGCGGGAGCCCGTGCTGCGGCCTGTGTTTGTAGACTGGAAGGGGCTGCTGCGTTTGGCAGCGGGTTTTTCCTGTCCCGCATCCAAGGCCGCAAAGGCCCCTCGTGAGGCTTCCTCTTCCTCCCGCCGGACTTTACGTTCAGCCTCGGCACGCTCCTCCCGGCGCCAATCCTCCTGCTCGCGTTCCAGCTCCTCCTGCCGCCTTTTCAGCTCATGATCCGCTTCCCACGGATTAGGCGCCGCTTTGCGGACAGTCTTCTTCATCTCGCCGGGGCCGCCTCCGAAGGTTGGCATCCGGTTTAACGGTCTAGGCTGCCCAGGTTTCTTCTGTTGGGTGCCGGCCGGAGTGTTGAACTTCTTCAAGAGGGACAAAAGCCCCGCTATTACCACAATCAAAAACGGCAGATTCCCCGCCAGGGTTGACAGAAAATCCATCCTCCCACCTCACTCCCTGACCCTTATTGGGGTGTAGGTCGCACACCCCAGAAACTTCGTTTTATTCCTTCTCCGGTTTGGCCGGGTCATTGGCCTTGCCGATGGAGCTTCTCATTTGGGTATCTGCGTCCAGATTCTTCAGGTTCATATAGTCCATAACGCCAAGCTTGCCGGTTTTGAGGGCATCCGCCATTGCCAGAGGTACCTGGGACTCGGATTCCACCACGCGGGCCCGCATTTCCACAACCTTGGCCCGCATCTCCTGCTCATGGGCTACCGCCATGGCGCGGCGCTCTTCGGCCTTGGCCTGGGCGATCCGCTTATCCGCTTCCGCTTGCTCGGTTTGCAGTTGGGCGCCGATATTCTTGCCGATATCCACGTCCGCAATATCAATGGACAGAATTTCAAAGGCGGTTCCCGCATCCAAACCCTTGCCCAATACGGTTCTCGAAATCATATCAGGATTTTCCAGAACGTCTTTGTGGGAATTGGAAGAACCGACAGTCGTTACAATCCCTTCACCAACCCGGGCGATAATGGTTTCTTCACCGGCGCCGCCCACCAGACGGTCGATATTGGCCCGGACCGTTACCCGTGCTTTTACCTTTACTTCAATACCGTCCTTGGCCACAGCTGCCACGATGGGTGTTTCAATTACCCGGGGATTAACGCTCATTTGCACCGCTTGGAGCACATCCCGGCCTGCCAGGTCAATGGCTGCCGCACGTTCGAAGCCCAAGGGAATGTCGGCCCGCTGGGCCGCAATCAGGGCATTGACCACCCGGTCCACGTTACCGCCCGCCAAATAATGGCTTTCCAGCTGGTTAATGTTCAGTCCCAGACCCGCTTTGTTGGCTTTGATCTGGGGGTTGACGATCCGGCTGGGGGTAACCCGCCGCAGACGCATGGCGACCAGGGTGAAAATCCCCACCCGGACTCCGGACGCCAGCGCCGAAATCCACAGCATAAAGGGGAAAAAGCTGAAAAACACAGACAGCACAATAATGGCCAGTGCAATGACCACAACACTCATTACCATTGGATCCAGACCCATAAGGAAAAAGCCTCCTAAATAGTATGTGTTATTTTATTCTTCCTTCCCGCTGACTACAATACGCCCGCCCTCCACCAGCACCACCGTTACCTGCTGGCCCTGCTGGATAAATTCCCCGGCGGTAACCACATCCACCCTTTCGCCGTCAAACACGGCTGTTCCTGCCGGCCGCAGCGGGGTCAGGGCTTTGCCTGTTTTGCCAAGGAGATACTCCTTCACGGGCTGGGACACATACCCAAGCTCCGTCTTCAGCTCATCCTTCAAGATAAACTTGTTCCAGATGCCCCGCTTCCGGAAGGCGTAAATGACGAACCCCGCCAGCACCATAGCCAGAATAAAGCCGATGCCCAGGGAAAGAGCTGCTGCCGACGAGTCATACGCGGCCATAATCACCCCGCTCATCAGACAGATGATGCCGATGATGGCCCATATCCCGAAGCCGGGGACGAATATTTCGATCACCAGCAGGATAATCCCGATGATAAACAGCACCACATCCTCCACCCCCGCAAAGCCTGCCACATATTGGCCGAAAAAGTACAGTACAAAGCTGGCTGCGCCGATGAAGCCCGGAATGCCGAAGCCCGGTACAAACAGCTCAATGGCAATTCCCGCCAGCCCCAGGATAAACAGGACGGTGGTGACAACAGGATTAAGCAGGAAACGCGCCAAATTTTCCGAGAAGGAAGGATTGAACACCTCCACTTGAGCGCCTTCCAGGCCCAGTGCCTTCAGCACCTCTTCCCGGCTGCCGGCAATCCCTTCCGCATATCCTACCTTCAGCGCTTCCTCAGAGGTCAGCGATATCAGCTCCCCCTGGCGGAACTCCTTGTTCAGCTGCGGCACCGCCAAGGTCCGGTTTTTGTTCACCATTCCCTCGGCGATGGCAGGGTTGCGGCCGTTCTGCTCCGCCGCAGAGCGCATGGCGCTGGACCAGGCTGCCACTGTTTTGGCATTGGTGTCCAGCTCCTCCCCCGTGCCATCCACAACCGCTGCAGCACCGATGGTGCTTCCCGGCTCCATGTAAATTTGTTTGGCGTTTAAGGCGATGAAGCTTCCCGCCGAGAACGCTTTGCCGCGGACAAAGGCGGCTGTCGGCACTTTGCTGTTTTTGATCAGCTCGCCGATTTCCAGGGCCGCATCCACCCGGCCGCCCAGGGTGTTCACATCAAGAATGATGTAGCTGGCCTGATGCTCCTCCGCATCCTTATAGGCCCGCTGCAAGAAACGCTGAAGCCCGCTTTCGATGGTTCGTTCAGCCGGTATGTAATACACCAGCTTGGCGCCGTTCTGGGTCTCTCCGGCCGCCTTTGCGCTGCCTGCGGCAGTTATCCCCGCCGGGATCAGCATCAGCACCGCCAATAACCCCATAAGCCATGCCTTCAACCGGATGTTCGTTTTTACCAACCCCTTTCTATTCCTTTAGCTTACCATGAATACGCAAAATTATGGAAAGCGTTTCAAAAAAATCGCAACAGACGCAGAACAAAAAACACCCCGGCTCGGTTACCCGAGATCCGGAGTGTTTATTGAAAAGAGGCAACGGCTTCTTAAGCCAGTAGCTGCGAAACGATCTGATTGACGAGCTTGCCGTCGGCCAGCCCTTTCACTTTAGGCATTAATGCGCCCATAACCTTACCCATATCTGCTTTTGAGGAAGCACCGACTTCTTGGATGGTCTGTTGTACAATCACTTTGACTTCATCTTCACTCAATTGCTTGGGCATGTATGCGGAGAGGATATCCAGCTCTTGCTTTAACTGGTCAACCAAATCCTGCCGGCCTGCTTTTTCGAATTCCTGGAGGGAATCTCTACGCTGCTTGATTTCACGATTCAGTACGTCAAGGACATCCTGATCATCCAAAGTCTTTCGTTGATCGATTTCTATATTCTTGATCGACGAACGAACCATCCGGATCACGGAAAGTCTGAACTTATCCTGGCTCCTCATCGCCTGCTTCATATCTTCGTTCAATCGGTCGTTTAAGGTCATGAGTTTAGGCTCCTCCTAGAACTTCCGCTTGCGAGCAGCCTCGGATTTCAACTTCCGCTTAACGCTAGGCTTCTCATAGTGCTTGCGCTTCTTAACTTCCGCCAATACGCCATCCTTCGCGATGGATTTCTTAAAGCGGCGAAGTGCTGCATCGATTGTTTCATTCTTACGTACTCGAGTTTCTGACACCAGATTTCCCTCCCTCCGAACAGACCGTGTCCAAAAAACAGACGGTTATCAAACTACATTATAGGGTAAAGAGAAAGGGTGTGTCAACCCGTGATTACATCTATCTGCAATCCTCGCGCCAAACGCTTACACAGCCTGTAAGCCTTAGCCTACAAAGCCTTCCGCAAGACCCTTTTACTTGGCAAACAGCGGACCCAATTTGGAGCCGCCCATGAGATGGTAATGAAGGTGGAATACCTCCTGCCCGCCGTCCTTGTTGCAGTTGTTGGAGAGGCGGTAGCCGCTTTGGGCAATCCCGGTTTCTTGGGCCACCTGCTGGGCCGCGGCATGGATCTCCCCGATGACCTGCAGATCCTCGGCCGTTACATCATTCATAGTCGGAATATGCTTCTTGGGGATCAGCAGCACATGGACCGGCGCACCCGGATTGATATCGTGGAAAGCCAGTACATGCTCGTTTTCGAATGCCTTTTTGGAGGGGATATCCCCCTTCACAATTTTGCAAAAAATACAATCATCCATTTTGCGCTACCTCCGTTATTGGATAAGAATTACATTCATCATACCAAAAAATCAGTGCCCGTCCAATTCGGGCTTGTTGCCTGTATCTCCTTTACCCGCGGTAACGGAACTTTAACGCTCTTAGCCGGCAAAAAGAGCTGCTCCCCGCTTGTTACGGAACTGAGAGGCCCTTACAAGGGGCGGAACAGCATGGGACAGGCTTTTTCGGCGGCTAACGGTCTCTTAGTTCCGTTATTCCCGGGAATCTCTGATTTTCTGCCTCTAAGGGACTCACAGTTCCGTTACGGACGCACCTCCCCAACTAACCGGCAAAGTTAACATCCGCCCTCCCGCCGCAAAAAAACCGGCTCCCCAAGGAGCCGGCGCAGCCGTTCAGATCCAGTATGGAAACAAGGACAATGCGGCCAGCCCCGCCAGAGGCAGCCCATAACGACGGAAACGGGGGTACGGCCAGAACCCGGGACCAAACCATGGGCCTGGGCCTACCCATGGACCGGGGCCCCACGGTCCGGGACCCCAAGGACCCGGTCTGGGTCCCGGACCCCAAGGGCCGGGACCGCCGAAGCCGGGGCCGCCCGGGCCGAAACCCGGTCCTCCAGGGCCCACTCCCCCGCCGATACCGGGATAAGGCGCCCGCATAGCCTCCTCTTCCTCCATTACCGGAGACGCAATATACACATGCTCCCCGTCCACCTTTTCGATGATGCCGTCATACACTGCCCCGTCCTGCATATGCAGGCGGACGTACTTGTTCATGTGCTCCTGGCACAGGTCAAAAGCCTCCTGATGCTGCATGCCGCATTCCTCCTGTTGATTGCCGGCTGCAGGAAGACTCCCTCCACCGCTCCGGCTGGTCATAGAGCATGATATGCGCCCGGTTCCTGGGCGGACACCCGGTATGCATAAAATGGGCTGTTGCCCAAAGCCGCTCCACCCCCTTTTGCCCAAATTAGACTGGTAGTCTATTTTCGGCTGGACGGATGCTTGCCGGAGTTTTATAATAGAGATGGAATAAGCTGATGGGTGTGATGACCATTACGTTCATGAGGGAATCCACGCGAAAGAAGCGGGAGGCGGTTATCGAAGCCGCTCTGAATCTGTTCATGCAAAAAGGGTACGAGAATGTCTCGGTTGACGAGATCATCGCGGCCACCCATACCTCCAAGGGCACCTTCTACCATTACTTCAAGGGGAAAGAGGAAATTTTGCTGGAGGTGGGACGCCGCCAGGAAGACCTGATCAAAGCTTGGGCCCGGACGCCTGTCCTTCAGGTGACATCGCTGGAGGCGCATATCAACCGGCTGTTTCTGGAGCTTGCCGCCAATATCCGCAAGTACCGGGTGCTGATCCGCTCCATTACTACCGTATCCCAAGAAACCGATCCGGTTTTATCCATGCTTCAGCCTTTTGATCTCCTGCACAAGCAGCTTCTGGTTTGGCTTCCCGAGCCGGAGAAGGTCAATGCGCTGGTGACCATCTATGTGGGCACCGTGATCGGCTGGAGCGTCAAGGATGACGCGGAGCTGCTTCCCCTTTTGGAGAACAATCTGTCCATTGTCTGGAACGGCATCCGCCATGAAACCGGCAGCACCGCCCCCAAGCAGCTTGCCCCGTATACTAAACATATGCTTCCGCGAAGCAAACAGGAGGAGACCACAATGAGAGTAGCCATTATTGGAGGAGGCCTGGCGGGTTTGACCGCCGCCGCATATCTGTCCGAAACCGAGCATATCGAGGGTGTTCTTTTCGAGCGCAGCCCGCAGCTGGGCGGACGCGCCTTTACCTATGAGAAGGAAGGCTTTACGCTGAACTACGGCGCCCATGCCATCTACGGCATTGACCGCCACAACATCACCACCATGGAAAAAGAACTTGGTATGTCCTTCAGCAGCAAGCAGGTGGATAAGCGCAAGGTGGTTTACTCCAAAAACGGCCAACTGACTCCGGCTCCTCTGGATTTTGTCAATATCGTCAAGACTGACCTGCTGACTGCCGTGCAGAAGGTGCGTTTTGTCGGCGAGGTTGCCGCTATCATCGCGCAGATCCATACCATCAAAAACTACGACACGCTGGGCGACTATCTGGACCAGTCGGATGCCGACGATGATCTGAAGGAGCTGTGGGAGCATCTGGTGTGCTCCAACTTCTTCATCTCTCCTGAGGATGCACGCAAGGTGTCCGGCTCCGTCGTCAGCGAATATTACCATAACCTGTTCCTCTCCAGCCGTCCGGTTAACTACGTACTGGGAAGCTGGGCGGTCATCACCAACCAGCTGCATGACAAGATCTCCGGCTCCGGCCGTTGGGAAGTGGCCATGCAGGAGGGCGTGGATGAAATCCGCTACGAAAACCGCAAGTTTGTCCTGAAAACCAAAAAGCGGGAGGAAGCCTTCGACAACGTGGTGTTCGCCATGCCGGTGCAGCAGGTCGTCAAGCTCCTCCGCGGCACACCGTGGGAGCCGTTTATGGATAAATACCAGGACAGCAAACCCACTGAGGTTATGGTATACGACATCGGCCTGAACCAAGTGGTGGCCCGTCCGTTCAGCTATATCAGCGATATGGACCAAAAGATGTTCATCACCGACGTTTCCGCTACCGACCATACCCTGGTGCCGGACAACGGCCAGCTGCTGCAAGGCGTCGCATATCTGAACGATGAGTTCGAAAGCGATCAAAGCCGCAAGCTGTACCTGGACCAAAAGCAGGAAGCTATGGAATCCCTCTTCGACAAGCATTATCCGGGCTGGCGCGATGCCTTGACCGTCAAGCGTGTATCCAAGAAGGCTATGGTATCCAGCGTCAAGAACATTGAAGGCAACGAGCTGCTCCCCAACCGGGTGGAAAATGTGCCCTTCTACTTCTGCGGAGACGGCTGTGTCGGCAAGGGAGAATTGGCGGAGCGCTCCTTCTCCAGCGCCCGCAATGTGGCCCGTCTGCTCCAGCAGGAAACACGGGTGCTCCAGCAAAAATAAGCCGCCCCATCCGGAAGCGGCCAAACGCAAAAAAGGCTCCTTTGTCTGCATATGGCAGGCAAGGGAGCTTTTTTTCGCATATCCGATTTTGTATACGGGAAGCGGAACAGGCCTAGCGTTGGGATTTATTTGGCTACGCGAACGTCGCGCGCAGCAGCCGCAGGTTTGACAGCAGCAGGCTTCACTTCAGCAGCCTCTTGGGTCTTTTTCAGATAAGCCATGAAATAGATGCCCGCTACGAAGATGGCGCCGCCAACCAAGTTACCCAGCCAAACCGGGAAGAAGTTGTGGAAATAGTCGCCCCAGGTCAGGTGTCCGGCGAAGATGGCTGCCGGGATGAGGAACATGTTGGCTACAACGTGCTGGAAGCCAATGGCGACGAAGGCCATTGTGGGGAACCAGATGCCGAGAATTTTGCCGCCGATATCCTTGGCACCGTAGGAAAGCCATACGGCCAGGGCAACCAGCCAGTTACAGCCGATACCGGAAACGAAGGCTTGCAGGAAGGTGTCATGCACCTTATGCTCGGCCATATCCACTGTTTTGGCCAGGAATGCGCCGGTTTCTGTCAACCCTACTACATGACCGAAGAAATACGCCACGAAGATAGCACCTGCAAAGTTGCTCAGTGTAATCAGGATCAGATTGCGGATGGCCTGCCAGGTGGTAATTCTTCCTGCATAACGGGCCAAGGGAACAGCCATCATGTTGCCGGTCAAAAGCTCGCCGCCGCCGATGAGGACCAGAATCAGCCCAACGGGGAACACCGCGGCTCCGATGAAGGTCGCGAAGCTTCCCCATGCGGCAGGTGCGCTTGCGGTCACGCGGATCGCCAGCAAAAACCCGAGAGATATGAAAGCCCCCGCTGCAAAGCCCAGAGTCAGAACGGTCAGCAAGGGCGAGGTTGCTTTTTTGTAGCCGGATTCGATCGTGTATTCGGCAATTTCTTTTGGAGTCAAATATGACGCCATTGGTATAGCCTCCTTCAGGATTTCTTGAATGTGGTTGTCTTCTTGTTGTTCCGCCAACAAAATGGACATTCAGTCTTGCAATGATTCTAACTTAGGCTAAACCCATTGTACCTTCATGTCCGGCCTGGGGGTAGTGAACATTTCTTTAACATAGCCAGTAATCGTTTCCAATTTCACAACTTGTTCACAAAATCGTTAAACCTGGCGCCACTAGAGTGAAAGGCTGGGCAAAAACCCAGCCCCTCCTCATCAAACCGTACGTGAGGTTTTCCCTCATACGGCTTTCCGATGTTCGTC
>JAEWAA010000078.1 GCA_023391955.1 Bacillota bacterium
ATGTTTATATCACCAAGCTCCGCGACAAATTTTCGGACTGTACGGATTTCCGGATCGTTACGGTCCACGGGCTCGGCTATAAGGCGGTGCTCTCATGAAGGAATATCCGTCCCGGAAGGATCACAGGGTGAAAGCCAGGCATTTCTCCTGGAAATTTTATGTCGGCACCTTGATTGCTTTAAGCGTGCTCTCCGCTCTGCCGGCTGTGCTGTACGGGGCACCGTTATTAAGGGAATCCCTGCATTTTGCAGGCTGGTATCTGCTCTATTGGGCAATTGTTACCGGTTTGTTCTGCGGACTGACCGCATACCAGAAGCAGAGGGCCTTCGACAAGCCAATGAGGAAGCTCAGTGAGGCGGCCAAACGGGTGGCGGAGGGCGATTTTTCGGTGTATGTGGCTCCCGGCCACAGGGCGGACAAGCTGAATTATGTGGACGTGATGTTTCAGGATTTTAACAAGATGGTGGAGGAATTGGGCTCGCTGGAAACCATGAAAAACGATTTTATCGCCAGTGTGTCCCATGAAATAAACACGCCGCTGTCCGTAATTCAAAGCTACAGCACTGCCCTGCAAAACGAAGCACTTCCCCCGGAGGTACGCAGGGAGTATACGGAAACCATTGTAGCGTCCTCGCAAAAGCTGGCCTCGCTGGTGACGAATATTCTGAAGCTGAGCAAAATTGAAAATCAGGTCATTTCTCTAAACGCAGAGCCTTATGATTTGTGCCGCCAGCTGTGCGATTGTGCATTGTCCTTTGAAGAGGCATGGGAGAAAAAGAATATCGAATTTATGGCCGAGTTGGATGACCGGGTGATGATCCGGGCGGATGAAAGTTTGTTGGAAATTGTGTGGAATAATTTATTTTCCAATGCAGTGAAATTTACAGAGCCAGGCGGGAAAATCCACTTAAGACAAACCTCCGACGAAGAATCCGTGACTGTATCCATTACCGACACCGGCTGCGGCATGGACGAGCAAACCAGAAAGCATGTATTCGATAAGTTCTATCAGGGAGATACCTCCCATTACCAGGAGGGCAATGGCCTTGGCTTAGCATTGGCCTGGAAGGTGGTTGAGCTGGAGGGGGGCAGCATTACGGTGGACAGCACTCCCGGTGAAGGAACGGTATTTACAGTGTATTTGCCTCTGCAGGCTGATTAGGGCCTAACAGAGGCTTTTTTTTCTTTCGAGGAGGAATTAACATTTCGCAAACAATTCCTTTGCAACCCGGCAACAACTTTCTTGTAGACTGCATTCATCGAGGAGAGGAGCGAGAATCATGAATGAAGCCATACAAGGACAGACCGGCTTTGTGGGGTATGAGTACAAGGAAATAACCGTGAGCAGGAGCATGGGGGCCGTTTATACGGACTGTTATGAAAACTTCGGGTGGACCCTGGAGGGGACCTCCCAGCCCCTACAAGGGATATCTTCGGTCATGCTGAAATTCAAGCGCGACCGCAAAATCCGCAACAAAGCGGAGCTGACCCGGCTGCAGCGCCAGCTGGATGCCTGCATCCACGATGTGGAGATGCTGGAGAAGTCCAAGCTTACCGGCCCCTCTGCCGCCGCGTTCGGTCTGGGTATCGCCGGAACGGCGTTTATGGCCGGGTCGGTGTTTGCCTATACCGGAGATTTGCCGGTTTGGTCCTTTATTCTTGCGGTTCCTGCTTTTGCCGGCTGGATCCTTCCGTATTTCGTGTATGTGTCCCTCCACCGGAAGCGGGCTGCGAAGGTAACGCCGATGATCGATGAAAAGTACGACGAAATCTACGAGGTATGCGAAAAAGCCAACGCACTGCTGAACAAGTGAGGAACTTATGAAGAAATGGCTTGAACATTGGCTGCCGGACCGGCGGGACCGCGCTGCGGTGACTGCATTGGCAGCCTTCACACTGAATGCGCTGATCGGAGCAGGTAAGCTGCTGCTGGGAATGTATCTGCAATCTGCATGGTTTATGATCACTGCCGTCTATTATCTGGTCCTCAGTGCTGCCAGAGGGTTGACGCTGAGGCGTTATGCGGAGGCCCGTAAGCTTAGTGACCCTGAGGAACGGTATGAGCTGGAATTTTCCGTTTACCGGAAGAGCGGGATTTTTCTTTGTCTTTTGGGTTTGTCCTACATGGGCGTATGCCTGAGGATGTTTATGGTGGGGGATGCTGTAGTCTTCGGCGGGAATATGGTATTTCTCATTGCGTCAGTGGCCTTTACCAAGCTGGGGATGGCCATCCACGGAAATGTGGTGAACCGGCATCTGCATAACCCGATTGTCTCCGCGCTGAAAGTCATCAATTTCACCGATGCCATGGTCTCCATTGTGGTCACCCAGTATACGCTTCTGATGATGCGTTCATCCGCCAGCGCCATGAGCAGCAGCGCCCTGTTCGGAATGGGCTGCAGCGGGCTGTTTATGGTAATCGGCATCTTCATGTTCTGCAGGAGGAATGTCCGCTTGAATCCGGAGCAAGATGTCCGGGACGGAGGCCAATCAACATGAAATCAACCGGAGGGAATGGCATGAAGGATACCTTTGTAAGGGGAAATATGGGGCAGGTCAATAAAATTATTGCAGGGCTGATGTGGTTTGTGTTTTTCGTTTCCACCTTTCTGCTGGTGAACGGCCATGTGAGGCCGGAGGCGTATGGGTCCCTGTTCATTGAGCTGGCTGCAGCCACTTACCTGATTGTCCGGAAAAAGAAGCCTGTATGGGCCACAAGCATTCTTCTGATGGCTATTCTGACCTGCACGGTCCCGTATATTGAAACCCCACGGGCGGGCATGACCATTATGATCGTGTTGTGTGTGGTATCCCTGTATGTGAACAAAGCTCTGCTGTACAGCTTCGGCACCATGTACAATATCGCATATGTAATCATTTATTATTCAAACCACCGCAAGTTCGATACGGACTTTTTTGTCACCCTGGGTTTTATTGAACTGACCATTGTAGCTCTTTACTTCGTATGCAAGCGGAATGCGGATCTGATCCAGCTATCCATTGAGGAGGAAGCCAAAACCAAAGAGCTGTTGGCTGCCCAAGACAATATGGTCAGCGTCATTGAGGACAACAGCGCTTCGCTGGGCCGGGATATTGCAGCCTGCAACCAGGATATCGGCACCCTTCGAACCATCAGCGGCGCCATGGCGGTGAATGTCCAGGAGGTTACGGAGGGGGTAATCGCCCAATCGGAGCATATTGCGCAAATCAGCGGCATGATGAATCAGGCGGATGAAGGAATGTCCGGAATCAGGCAGCTGTCCCGAAGTCTTGCGGATACCTCAGGAGCGGCTAACCGGGTGGTGGAGCAGGGTTCGGATCAGATCGGCCGGATGGGCAGCCAGATACGGATTATCCATTCGGCTGTGGCCGAATCCATGGCAACGGTAGAGGAGCTAAACAAAAGCATGGAAGCGGTCAACCATTGCCTGGCTGCAATCAACCACATTTCCGACCAAACCCGGCTCCTGGCCTTGAATGCCAATATCGAAGCGGCCAGGGCAGGGGAGGCGGGAGCGGGCTTTGCCGTAGTCGCCGGTGAAATCAAAAAGCTGGCGGACCAATGTATGAATACGGTCAAGGAAATTAGCGGCATTCTCGGAAGCATTGCCGGCCAAACCCAGCAAGCCTTCGAAAAAGCCCAAGCCGGAAGAGCAGCGGTTCAAGAGGGCGAGGTGATTACCGGGCAGATGCTGGAGCACTTCCAAAGCATCCGGCAGGCATTCACGCATATAGACGGCTACATTGCCCATGAAGTGGCGATGACCGGTCAAATCGGCGGGATATTCACGGATATCCGGGAGAAAGCGCAGCATATTGCAGATATTTCCCATATGCATGCAGCGGCTACGGAGGAAATGCTGGCCACTACCCAGGAGCAGGGGGCAAGCATTGAGGTCATTTATGATTCCATCTCCAGTATTCAGCATTCCGGTGACAGGCTCCAGGAGCTCATCGAACATAGGAAGCAAAATGAGTAGCCGATTCGCAGAAACTAAGCGGGAACAATCCGGTAACTATTGGAGCAGAACCAAGGAATGGGCGGCAGTGACGGAATATATGTGGGCCTGCGCAGGCTCAGCGCAGCTCCCGGAAGCTGAAGGGTGTCCCGTGACCGGGATACACCGTTTGAATGTTCAAGCGCTTAAGCAGGGTTATACTTTGCGATAAAGTCTTAAAGTCTGCCGCGTTGGGAGCGCCGGCGGGCTTTTTGTTGTTGACCAGGGTGTCGCCGGACAGAAAGGAGCCATCCTGGAAAAGCAGTCCCACGGAGCCGGGGGTATGGCCGGGCAGGCTGACTACGCGGGCATTTATGCCGTAGCTGCTTAACTCCATTCCGTCCTCCAGCAGAAGATCCGGCTGGAAGCCTTCGAAGTCCTCCAGGGTTTTGCGGGTGACGAGGGTGATCTTGCTCTTCATCAGCCGGAAGATGATGCGGAGTATGGGGGACCGGTAGCGGAAGCTGGCCATGAGAAGCGGCAGGTCCGGGTTCTGCACCAGTGGCAGGTCCGCAGGATGCAGAGCAATAGGGGCCTGAAAGGTCTGGCGCAGGTAAGCGGCGTTGGCGGCATGGTCGTTATCCCCGTGGGTCAGGAGAATCAGGCGCAGGCGGCCGGGGGTGCAACCATGCGTCTCCAGGGCGTCCAGCAGCTTTTGCCGCCGGTTGTCAAAGGTACGGTCCAGAATCAGATAGCCGCCTGTATCCACCAGCACAAATCCCTGCTCCGCTTCCACCAGATAGCTGTTGACTCCTCCAAGATCAATGGGAATGATCCGGTTTTCCATCGGTTTCATAAGCCATTCCTCCTTCATATAGCTCCCGGAAGGGAAGCTTCAATCTTGCGTGGCGGCACCAGCGAAGAGTTTCCCGCACAATACCGATGCCATAATACAGCGTGGACATTTTGTAATAATGATGCTTCTGGTTGCCGGGTGAATCAAAGGAACGCTCCAGCGCCAGGAGGCGGTTGAGGTAGTCGAGATTCTTCCGTTCATATTCTGCCAACTGTTGTGAAGCGAGTTCTTCCGGCAGGACGTCAAAAAAGTAAACCTTGGCCAGATGGTTTTGTTTGCCGCCGCTATCCTCGGCTTCAATGGGCTGGCTGAGCCAATCGAGGAATGTTTCCTGGCCCTTCGGGGTGATTTCATAAAGCTTCTTTTGCCGGGATGAGCCTTGCTCCTCCGGGCAGAGGCTAACCAGCTCCTGCTCCGAAAGCTGCTTCAAGGTCGGATAAATGCTGCCGTAGCTGGCCTTGTAAAAAACGCCGATGCCGTTTTCGATCCATTTTTTCACGTCATAGCCGGTTAAGGGGCCGTTATAAAGCATTCCTAATACGATGTAGTTGAGCATCTGAATGTATCCCTCCGATATATCGTTACGATATATTATATGACTGTGGAAGGGAGCCGTCAACGGGGAAAACAAAACGGCACCCCTTTGCTGGAAAGGAGTGCCGCCTGTTGGTGTTTTTATGTGAGCGGCTCTATTTTTAACGGAGGTGAGCGCCGCTATTTGTGCCAATATAGGAGTTTGCAAAATCTAACGGAAGCAGGAGCCGTTATTGGGCTAAAAAGGGGCTCGTGGTGGGGCGAAGAGCCCCAATAGCGGCTGTGGCCGCTGTTAGATTTTTGGAAGGTACATTTTTGCAGAAATAAGGGCTGTGGCCGCCGTTAGAAAATCACCAAGGACTAGGGGCACTGCCGGAAATGCACATGACGAAACAGAACAGGCAGGTTCGTAGCTTTTCCCAGACTCCAGGCGTTTTTATACGGGTCCCCCACGGAACTGGCTGGGAGTGCGTCCGGTTACTTTTTTGAATTGGCGCATAAAGTGGGTGTCGTTGTCGTAGCCGCACATGGAGGCGATGGCCGTGACGGAGAGTTGGGTATTGTTCAGCAGGTAGCCGGCGTAATCCACCCGGCCGTTGATAATATCCGTCATCACGGAAACCCCGAACAGCTCCTTGTACAGATGTTGAAAATAGGATTTGCTTAAGTTCACCGAGGCGGCCTGTGATTCCACCTTATGCCGGTTGCCCGGAGAGCTGTACAATTCATTGCGCAGGTCCGTCAATTGGCGGTAGTAGCGGCTTGTTTTCTCCGGAAGGGCCTGGTCATGGGTACGCCACACGGTTAGCTTCATAAGCAGAGAGCGCAAATCGGCATCCAGAATGGAATCCCGGTAAGGGCCGGTTTGGCGGCTGATGCCTTGCAGCTCCATAATGGTCTTGGAAATCAGAAGCGGGTCGGCGGCTTTGACAGGAGTATCCAGAGGGAAGTCCAGAGCTGCGAGGAAAGGCTCCAGCCCCTCCTTCTTGCAGTGGAACCAGTCATTGATAAAGGGCAGCTCCACATCCCGGTACAGATGGTTGGTGTCCGGCCGGAAGAGGATATAGGTATTCTTGTCCACAGTCATGGGCATGTCGTTGACCACGATCTCAGCCCGGGTGCGGAACAGCACAAAGGCATAGTCATCGGAACCATTGGGGCGCACGATCCGTATTCCATTGGGATGGGCATAATTGTAGCCGCAGCTGAGCAGGGTGATCATTGCATTTCTCCTCCGTAAAAAAGCACAATACGTCAGTCCTCTCCCATTATAGTGGATCGGATGCGGAGGACACAAGCAGGCAGGCGGCTGCCATGCCGGGGGAAATTTTACTTGCCGGATTCCAACCGGTTTGTGGTATCCTTCTATTAACAAATCTACCAGGGTGTATCTGATAACTCCGAGGGGAGCAGATTTTGGCGAATTTTCGTTCATGGCAAGGAACTTTCGTGAAGGCGTACCGGAGGTACGTCAAGCGAAAGTGACGAGGCCAGGGGCGAAAAGGCGGTGAAAGATGCCTCCAAGCGGGTTTTCAGATACGGCCTAGAAAGTTGGTTGGGAGTATGGTGGGAATAAAGGAGTTGTACAACCGCCTGCGTGCGGAGATAGGCAAGCAGGTAGTCGGACAGGAGCAGGCGATCCGGCTGATGACGGCAGCGCTTTTGGCGGAGGGCCATGTGCTTTTGGAGGATGTGCCCGGCACGGGAAAAACTACATTGGCCAAGGCATTGGCCGGCGGCTTCGACGCAAGGTTCACGCGTGTGCAGGCTACGCCGGATCTGCTGCCTCAGGATCTGCTGGGCGGGCTGGTTTATCAGCCTCAGACAGGGGAGTTCAGCCTGCGGAAGGGGCCGATTTTCACACAGTTTCTTCTGTTCGATGAAATTAACCGGGCTACGCCCCGTACTGCTTCTGCCCTCCTGGAGGCGATGGCGGAAGGGCAAATCAGCCTGGACGGGCTGTCGGAGAGGCTCGAAGAGCCGTTCTTCGTTATTGCTACCCAGAACCCGGTAGAATCCCAAGGTGTGTTTCCTCTGCCGGAAGCCCAATTGGACCGTTTCCTGCTGAAGGTGCGTTTGGGTTACCCGAGTCTGGAGGAGGAGTCCCATATTCTCCGCCGGTTCCGTTCGGTTTCGTCTCCTGAGATGCCACAAGCGGTAATTACCCCGGAGCTATTGCGGCAGTGCCGTCTGGAATGCCGTCAGGTGCGGACCGCACAGGAGGTGGAGGACTATCTCCTGCGGGTGGTGCGGTCCACACGGGAGGACAAGCGGTTTTTGTTCGGGGCCAGCCCCCGTGCGGGCTTGGCGCTTCTGGCTGTGGCCCAGGCCTTGGCCAGTCTGGACGGAAGGGATTATGTGACCCCGGATGATGTGAAGGAAGCGGTCATTCCGGTTTTTGCCCACCGTGTTCAGTTAACGCCGGAATTCCGCGCCCGGGAATTTACCGAGGAGCAAGTGCTGGCGGGACTATTGGCAGAAATTCCGGTTCCTACGGAGCTGGCGGCAAGGTCTGTATGAGGCGGGGACTTGGGATTGTTTACAAGGAAAGGGTACCTGGGCATCCGGGTGTAAAAGGCTGGGGCAGCATGTCCCTTCCCGGGGAAACAAGGAGGGCTGCGTCATGTGGCTGTTGCTATGGCTGATCCTGGTTATGCTCCTGATCGGGCTGTGGGCTGCGCCTAACTTCTGGGAGAAGCGGATATACCCCCGCATCCGGCTGGAGGTGCGGGTATCCCGGGAATATGTAGACCCTGGTGAGGAGCTGGAGATCCGGATCCGGGTGGTCAATCCCACCCGTCTGCCTTGTCCCAAGGTCCGGCTGGATTTTGTGCTGCCGGATGAGCTTGCGGTGGTGGGCGGCAGCGGAGAACGCAGGGTCCGGCTGGATACCTATCTTCTGGCCCGCCAGTCTGCGGAGCTGATCGTACCGGCAGTAGCGGTCCGGCGGGGAGTGGCCCGGTGGAATCAGGCGATGCTGGAATGTATGGACCTGTTGGGTTTGCAGCAGAGCTTCCTGACGGTTTATCCGCAGATGCAGGTCATTGTCCGGCCTGCCCGGTTGGCACCGGGGGCGGAACGCAGACTGCTGGACGGGTTGATGGGGGAAATCCGCGTGCGGCGTTTTATCCAGGAGGACCCCAGTCTGTTTACCGGAGTGCGCCCGTACACCAGCGGGGACCCGCTGAAAAACGTGAGCTGGTTTGCCACTGCCCGTACCGGCGGGCTAATGGTGAAGCAGTTCGGGTATACGACGGATGCCCGGATATGGCTTTTATTGAACGGCCAGATGGGGAAAGAGCAGTGGGCGGTGGCGGTCCGGGACCGGCTGGACCAGCTGTGTGAGCGTGTGCGCCAGCTGGCTGTGCAGCTGGCGGGTGAAGAGGCGGAGGTTGGGTTTATGACCAACCTGTCGGACAGTCTGGGGGGCTCTACGGAGCTGCTGCCCGCCGCCGGACCGGTGCAGCCGGAGCGGCTGGCTAACCGGCTGGGCTCCTTGTCCCGGTATACTTCGGGCTCTCAAGCAGACCTGCTGCAGGCAGTGGGCCGAGCCGTACGCGCCGGAGATACGGTGGTGCTGGTGACGGATTACCGGGATGCCGAAAGCGCCAGGGCTTTGAACATGCTCCGGCAGCAGGGCTGTCCGGTGCATGTGGTTGATCTGGCACTGCAGGGC
>JAEWAA010000114.1 GCA_023391955.1 Bacillota bacterium
GGTAGAGCATCGCCTTGCCAAGGCGAGGGTCGAGGGTTCGAATCCCTTCGTCCGCTTTTTTGTTTTTTATGCCGGTGTGGCGGAATGGCAGACGCGCTCGACTCAAAATCGAGAGGGAAACCGTGGAGGTTCGAGTCCTCTCACCGGTATTCACTATAGGATGCGGGTGTAGTTCAATGGTAGAACTCCAGCCTTCCAAGCTGGTAGCGTGGGTTCGATTCCCATCACCCGCTTAACAAAAAAACCGTCGTCAGACGGTTTTTTTGTTGTATGGGAAGCGAACCC
Source organism: Bacillota bacterium (assembly GCA_023391955.1). Taxonomy (GTDB): domain Bacteria; phylum Bacillota; class Bacilli; order Paenibacillales; family NBRC-103111; genus Paenibacillus_AR. The sequence continues at coordinate 286 of JAEWAA010000114.1, forward strand.
CCAGGGTTCGACCGCTTGCGAGCTCCAGCCTAGTGGAGTGAGCCCTCAAGCGCGCGTCCGCGTCACATTCGGCCAAGTATTGGCGGAAGACACAGACTCTTCTCATCACCCGCATAGAATAAAAAAAGCCGTCGCTGACGGCTTTTTCTCGTTTAGTGGGGTATCCCCCACTCCATTCGCTTCTGACGCAACCGCGGTGACACCTGAGCTGTGCTAACGGACTCCAGCGTCGCTATTTCCCCGAAATGGCCTTCCCCTGCAATCTAACGGACTCCAGCGCCGCTATTCCCCCCATTTCGCCCACATACCGACTAAAATGATGGAAATAGCGGCGTCTGCTTCCGTTAGATTTTCAAATGGCATCTTTTAGCCAGAATAGCAGCGCTCACCGCCGTTAGAAACCAACACAGTCTCAATCCATTCCCGCATTAATACTGCCGGGTGACATACAAGGTTACAGACTTGCCGGAAGTCGTGGTCGCGGTAATTTCGAACGAACGAGCATTGGAGTGATTGTATATGTTACCAAATTGGTCGATTACAACCGGTTGTGGATGATTTCCTGAAGAAGTGGAATCCAGTCGAATCGACTTCACAGAAAATGTAATGCCGAATAAGTAATTATACTTTTGCAGCATCTGGCTGTTGTAAACTCTGCCATAGTTGTCCGTCACCTTCAGCCCGAATAAGGTAAACACATTATCTTCTCCCAAATTACCATTCAAATTGGTCCGGAGTGTACTAGCAGCCGTAAAATCAGCCACCGTGATGGGATCATCCTTCACAGTCACGACTGTCTTCTCCGTCCGGAGTTCTCCATTCACGGCCATAAACGTAACGTCCAGGGATGTGGTGCCCGCTTTGTTCCCCAACACATATCCGCGACCTTGAGGGCCCCCGGATGAAGCTGTGCTGCCGGCCAACCCTGTTTTGACGATGGATGGGTCTGAGGGGGATAAGGACTTGATTAGCTTCGGAATCGCCACCGTGTTTCCTTCCGTGTCCTTGGCGGTAACCACCACTTCACGGGCCAAACGGCTTTCTACAGGATTAAGCTGCTCCGTTAAGGTTAAGGTCTCACTAGAACTGTAAGGGACTTGGCGAATGGTTTTAGGCCCCTTGTCATTTTCCGTAGAGCTGGCAACCGCGCTGAACAGCTCGCCCAACGGGGAAACGGTGTAATTCAACTCCCGCGAGGGATCCAAGGCATTTACTCTTCTTTGGATGACCGTTATTTCAGACCATTTAGCTCCGCCATCCGTGGATAGCTCCAGTGCATATCTCACAGACGCATAACCGAATGGATCGGCCGCCGGAGAAGAAAACCTTCTCTCCATACCGCTGACTTTGGATACATCGCTCCCCATGTAGTAGGCGGTATTCCCTTCAAAAGCAGATGGAGCATCATAATTATTAAAATAAACCGATCCATTGCTGGTGGTACTGGTCACAGCCAGTCGATACAGCTTACCCACATTTTGGTATGAATCCGACACTCCCCCGGCAAAGTTTATTAGTTTTTTCCCATACTGGTCATAAATGGCTACCTTGATAGAGGTCTCCGCCCCGGCCGCCAAATAAGGAGCCGGCTCCGTCAGCACTTGGATCGTGTCCGGAATACGGGCTTGCGAAATCGTATACTCTTTCGTTACCATCTCGTTCACATTCAGTGTGAAGATTCCAGCAACAACATAGATTTTAGCCAGCGGCACCCCGGGAAATCCGTACAACTTAAGCATCCCTTTTTGGGGCCCAGACTCCTCAATGGCTGCAGAGGCAGCAGAAGCGCTAAGGGTGATTCTGCTGATATTTTCCGGATAAGTTAGCTCCTCCACACTTAGCTGATTACCATCAGCATCGAAGGCTTTCAATGGAATGTAAGCCTCGATATCCCCTGCTGCAATCGGGGTGACGGGTTCACCGAGCTCAAGCTTGGTCACCATTTTGGCCGCTTTTACATTGAAGCTGGTTGTGGCGGCAGCTGCTCCGCAATAAACGTTCAATTTGAACTCACCGGATTTGTCCAGATTTCCATTCAAGGTAACCTGTGCATCAAGAATGCCGTCCTGATTGCTGTCCCCCACTTTGACACTTAGTTTTTGTTCATAAGGAGCGAGAATAGCAGAGGTGCTTTGGATCAAATTCACTGCACCTCCTGTGGGGCCATATGAATATTCCATCGGCATCAGATTGCCGTATTGATCGTAAACGATAATATCCCACACCGCAGACTCCCCGGCCTTCCCCAGGGTATTCCCGCCATTGGAATATACCACTCTTCCCAGCTCCACTTTACTGGCAAAAGGTTCGATCCCCTTCACGAAGCTCTTCGAAACGGTAGTGCCTGAATCCGCATGAGAGACGGTGACGGCAATCTTATCTGTTTCCGGAACAATCCGGTCATCGCTGGTATCCAGATAAATCCTCAGTTCACCGGTCCGGTCCCTCTTGATATTCTTAATCAGACTCGGTACAACCTCGCTCTGTGCAGTTACCGTATAAGCGGAAACCGGGAAGGATGCATTTTCTCCATATTGGTTGATGGCCTTCAACCGGATGATAACCGGGTTGGCCGCAGCAAGATGTTCGCCGTCGGTAACAAATGCGATTCTAGTCAAGATCTCATTCTTGGCCATGAAGGCTGCGGTCCTGATTCCCATTTCCCCGGCAGGCAATCCGCCGAAGGCAACCTGGTAGGAGCCCTCCGTCAGCTTCAACTCCACCAGCTCCAAAACAGCGGAGGTGCCTTCTTGAGAAAAGAACACCCGTGTTGCAATATTCGCATCACCTTTCGTAAGAGTCAGCCTTGCCAAAGCAGGGTCAACCGCCTTGCTGAACTTGACTTCTACCTTCCGCAGACCAATGGCTTTTGCCTCAATAATAGAGGTGTCTCCTAATTGCGCAATCTTCAGAGGTGTACCGGTTATGCTGCCGCTGGCTGTTTGTTCATCCGTCGTAACCGTGACAACAATATAACCATCCGCGTCCGCGGGAGTTACCACATACCGGTCATCGCTGCCGATCTGCACATACGGCCCTTGAGGACTAGAGGAGCGGTACCAGGCATAGGACAACCGTCCAACAGCGTGGTCCGCCTGATAGAACCGGATATTGCGAATGGTCAGGGTTTGGCCTACGCTTCCTTCCCCTTCCACATCAAAGCCGGTCAACACAGGGGTTCCCTCAGGACGGTATACCAGGGTAAGATTGGCTTCTCCAACACTTTCCTGGATAAAACGAAGCTGATATTTTTGAATAGCTTCCGGCTCGCCGCCCTGGACAAGGAATAAGAAGCTGCCCTGCTTGTAACTGTCAGCTAAACCTGCCCCATACTGGGGATGGTAGGTTGCCCCATTCACTGTAACATTGAGCCCCTCCGTATTGGTCAAAGGCTGGCCGGCCCCGTCCACCAGAGTGATAACAGCATACACCGCATGGCCCACTGTGGTGAGAAGCAGAGGCTGATGGGAAGTGATAGCGGAATAAAATGCATGCTCATGTCCGAAGGCATAGACCGTCTCCGACACCGTCACCCGGGAGCTGTTCTCCCGCAGAACACCGTCGATTTCCGCAGAGGAATCGACAATACTGCCTGTAAAAGCCGTCACCTTCACACCCAGCGCAAGCTGATTGACGGTCACGCTGGCCACCGCCTTAAACCCGCCATTGGCAGTGGTAACCTCAATGTTCTTCGTACCTGGAGCATTGGCCGTAACCAGACCTTCGGCGCTTACAGTCACTACATCAGCGCTATCATCGGAAACTCTCCAGGTTACCGCCTTGTTGCTTGCGTTGGCAGGGGAAACGGTAGCCGTCAATTGCTTTTGCTGCCCCACATTCAAGGTAACCTTCTCAACGTCAAGAGTTACGTTGGATACGGGTACTGTGCTGCCGCCATCTGAATCGCCGCCTCCTGAATTGCCGCTTCCAGGATTACCGGAATTGGAGCCGCCTCCCCCTGGGCCGCCCGGTACGGTGCCGCTTGGCCCGCCGGAACTGATCGGCTTGTCGTTAAGGGTTGCAGAAACACCATCCTTTTGCGTTACCTTCTCCAGCTTGGCATCGCCGGATAACTGGGTATTTACCTCTGCCACAAATTCCTTAATGCTTCCGTTTGCCGTAATCTTGGCCTCTGGAGCTTGGTTGATCACCTTGCCAAAGGAGCCGTCCAGCTTAATGCTCTGACCGGCGGGGACACCGGGAGTGATGGTTACTGTTTGGAAACCAGCACCTGTCAGTCCGTCCGTGACCAGCAGGGCTCCGCTTTTAAGCACCGTAGAGGCTACGGCAGTGGTTCCTGTGGCCAACAACCGGACCTTGCCGTCGTATTTGTTGACAACTACCGCCCCCATTACCTTCGCGTTATGAAGAATAATGGAGTGCTCGCCTCCACCTTGGACATAAACAGCTCCCGATACCGTTACCCCATCGAGCGTAACCTCTCCATCGCCTACCCCTGGAGCGATATACAGGTCTCCGTTTATGTTGGCATTCCGGAGAACCGTGCCTGGAGCGTTAACCAGAACATTCCCGGCTGTATCTCCAGTGTACTCCCCGGCTTGCACATACAACTTCGCCAGCAGCTGATCGAACAATGCCACTGCCTCTGCCCGTGTCAAATCCGCATTGGGCCGGAAGGTTCCGTCCGGCTGTCCCTGAAGAATGGATCGGGCCGCCAATGCGCTTACCGCTCCCTTGGCCCAAGGGGCAATGGCTGCATCATCTGCAAACGCAGTCCGGCTCCCGGTTGCTTCCATATGGAAAGCCCGCGCTGCCAGTACGGCAGCCTCCTGCCGGGTTACACGCTGCTGGGGATTGGCTTTTCCATCCGCCCCCTCCATAACACCCGCCTTATTGAGCTTTACAACAGCCTCATAGAACCATTGGTCCTTCTGTACATCGGAGAACGGATTGGATCCTTGCTCCGCGTATTTCACGATATTCTGAATAAGGGCCGCGAATTCGGCTCGGCTGACAGGAGCATCCGGCTGGAACAATCCGTTCTCATAACCCTGAACAACTCCGTATCCGCTCCACTCTGCGATCGCCGCCTGAGCCCAATGCTCCTGGGCATCCGGATATAATCCAGTGCCGCGGCTAGATAGGACGCTTGTTTTTTCTAAGGATGTACCGTCCGCTTGGGCATTGGCAAAAGAAAGATGGCCTCCGACCGTTGTGACTGCCAAGCTGACCAATAACAGCAGTGACATCCATTTTGAAGCTCGTTTCGACATGATACCGCTCCTCCCAATCTCTTGTGTTCTACGCGTGATGGAAATTAATGAACGGAAACATCGTAAACGCCCCGCCCAGCTTTTTCCACGGACTATAAGTCACAAGTGTGATGAATATTGGAATTTTCATCCTCAATTATCCTTTTTTCTGTTATAATCGACAATAATCATCTTAAGGGGGAGGGGCACCCATGGATATCCGTAAAGATTTTGGGCGTCGTGTCAAAACGTTGCGGACCCGAAGAGGCGTTTCCCAGGAATGTTTGGCGGAACGCTCCGGATT
>JAEWAA010000177.1 GCA_023391955.1 Bacillota bacterium
GCTCTGCAGGGAGCCCACATACTGGTAATACACTACCCGTCCGGACGAGCCCTTTGCGACGGGTTGAAGCTTGCCCTTTTCCACCAGCCTTCGGCAATACTTGATGACCGTCATGTTGTGGAGCTCCAGCTCCCGTGCCGCCTGTACCGGACGGATCAGGCGGTTGTGGCGGATGGTCAGCCGCATCAGATCCCGCTCCACACGGGAAAATCCCTTGTCCGTCATCCGCCTGTCACCGCTGCCCAACGCGGATAGATATGGAGCCAGGCTGGTGCGCAGCGCATACAGAATAAAGGACGGATTTTCCTTCAGTTCATCCAGGGAAATGTAATACACCAGACAATCCTGGGTCTGAAGGAACAGCCCCCGGTTCAAATCCATCCGGTACTTGGTCCGGTCCATACCGTGGGAGCCGTAATCCATCACCTCCAACGCCACCCGTTTGGTTCCTGCCACCCACATAAAATCAACAAAATAGGATCTCCCGCGCCAATCCTTCACCTCATATTCCGGATGAAGTCCCTGGAAGCTGCCGGCCAGCGGCCACCACACCTGCTCCGCAAATAAGCGGTTCCCGAACCCATGCCCCCGTTTCAGCGCGTCCAGACGTTCACCTTTTCGTACCTCCAGATGGTGCTCCAACCATCTCCCGTGTTCCTTCTCAAAGCTCATCCCCATCTCCATACCGACGCCTCCTCCAAATATCCAAAACAAAAAGCCCGCCCCTTCCAGGCCGGAAGGAGACGGGCATGCTTTGCCTCTAAGGAGCTGCCAGGAAAATGGTACCGCTTTTGTTGACAAAATCTCCACGGGTTTAAGGAGTTTTGTCGGCAAATTAGCGGTACTTCATTTCGTGGCAGTCTCCAAGTTGGTTAAATATCTAGTACAAGTGTGCCACATCCATCCCGGTGACGCAACAGCGAAAACAACGGATTTGCGGGAATTTGAATCCTTTCTGCCTAATTCCAAGTATTATGAAGTATGATAAAACGAGAGGCGCTTGTCTTTCGGCCATTGTGAGGAGGGGTACCATGGGAATATTGTCCAGATTCAAAACGATTATGGCCAGCAATGTGAATGCGCTGCTGGATAAAGCGGAGGACCCGGAAACAACCGTGGAAGAGCTGATGCGGGGACTGCGGCTGGATATAGGCACGGTCCGCGCGGAAGCGGCGGCCTTGCAAGCGGAGGAGCAGCGCGCCAAGCGGGCCTTGGAGGAATGCCGGGCGGAGATCCGCAAGCTGGCTGCTTATGCGGAGAAGTCCCAAGAAATGGGCAACACGGCGGATGCCGGACTGTTCCAGGATAAAAGGGACGCCCTGCTCCCCAAGGAAACGGAGCTGGAGGCACGTTACACGGAAGCGGCCGGGCAGGCAGCCCGTCTGAAGGAGCTGGAGGAGAAGCTGTCGTCGGACATAAGCCGACTGGAAGCGCGTCAGGCGGAGCTGAAGGAGCGGATGGCCGCCACCAAAGCGCAGCAGAAGCTGAATGCCCTGGACGCTCCCGGGCATGGGGGAATATCCGCCATTCAGGCGGCGGAGGATAAGATCAACAGCGCCTATTACGAAGCCAAGGCACTGGCGGAGCTTCGGGAAACCCCGAAGGAGAAGCTGGAACGGGAGCTGGCTGAATTAGACCAAACTCCCCGGCGGCCTGACGGAGAAGGGAAAGCCTGAACGGCAGCCGGGTAACACCCGGAACCGGCGGACTTACAGCCAATTTGCAAGGTGAGGTGAAGCGATGCAGGTTATAGATTTCAAATGCGGCAATTGCGGCAGCAGCATGATCTTTGACAGCGGCAAAACCGCCTTGGCCTGTCCCAGCTGCGGCCGGACGGATTCCATCGAAGGACTGCCGGACCCTGTGGAGGCCCTGAAGCCACCGGGCGCCGCCCAGCCCAGCCAGGAGGAATACCATTGCGCCAGCTGCGGTGGGTTGATCGAGGCCGATGGGGAAACCACAGCCACCCTTTGCAGCTTCTGCGGCGCAAGCGCCATCCTGGGGGACAGGCTGGCGGGCGGGCTTCGTCCGGCCCAGGTGCTGCCTTTTGCCATCGGTAAGGATGAAGCGGTGCGGGCCTTCAAGAAGTGGTGCCGCAACGGGCGTCTGACCCCCAAGGGTTTTATGACGGCAGACCGGATCAAGAGCATTACCGGCACCTATGTGCCGTTTTGGCTGTATGCGCTCAATAACCATATCGAAGCGCGGGCACAGGCCACCAAGGTAAGAACCTATGTGCAGGGTGACTACCGGATTACGGAAACCCAGCATTTCAGCGTATACCGGAGAATCCGGCTGAATTACAGCAGAGTGCCCCTGGATGCCTCGGAGAAAATGAGCGACCAGCTGATGGACCGGCTGGAGCCTTTTCCCTACCACCAACTCAAGGGCTTCAAAACGCCATACCTGGCGGGGTACAAGGCGGACAAATACAGCTACACCGGGGAAGAAATGCTGCCGCGGGTGAAGGAGAAAATCCGGCCTTATGTGGAAGCCTACATCCAGTCGGCCATGGCGGGTTATACCACCGTCAGCTATACCCAAAAGGATGTGGACACCCGGATGGCCCAGGCGGATTATGTGCTGATTCCCGTATGGGTGGTCCATTACGATTACGACAAGCTGGAGCATACCTTTGCCATGAACGGGCAGACCGGCAAGGTGGTGGGCAAACCGCCCATCAGCTACGGCAAGGTGGCGGCTTGGTTCGCGGGGATCTCCGGCGTAACCTTCCTGTCGCTTAAGCTCATCGCCCTTTTGATGGGAGGCGGTTTATGGTGATCGGGCTGCGTACACGCATGATGCCGGTTATGCTTCTCTTCACCCTGCTGCTCCTGGGAGCGGTATTGGCTCCATTCGGATCCACAGCTATTGCAGCGGCGGAGAAACGATATATTTATGACGAGGCGGATTTGTTAACCCCCGCGGACGAGGCGGCGCTGACAGAACTGGCCATCCAATACGGAGCCAACCGGCAGACGGATTTCCTGATTTACACCTCGAAAAATGCGGCCAATGCCGACATTGTGCAAATGACTGAGGATTTCTATGACAGCAAGGCCCCCGGTTATGATAAGCCCCATGGCAATGCGGCTATTCTCACCATGGACATGCGCAACCGCGAGGTGTATCTGGCCGGCTTCTACAAGGGAGAGGACTATCTGGATAACCAGCGGATGGACAAAATCCGCACCAAGCTCACCCCTTATCTGAGCGCCGGGGATTACCGCAAGGCCTTCGAGGTTTACATGGATACCGCCAACCGCTACATGGGCTACCGTCCGGGGGTGAACCCGGATAATATCCTGTTTCAGCTGTGGTTCCAGCTGGCGGTTTCCCTGTGCCTGGGCGCTATTGTCGTCGGCACCATGGCCTACCATTCCGGCGGGCGGGTAACGGTTGGCCGGGAGACGTACGAGGACGCCGCATCATCGGGCATTCTCGACCGTCAGGACCAGTACATCCGCACCACGGTCACCCGGACCAAAATCCCCAAGAACACTGGAGGCGGTGGAGGAGGGGGCGGCGGTGGCGGGGGAGTCAGCCGGGGAGGCCATTCCCACAGCGGCAGCAGAGGGTCATTTTAGCTGGGCCGTATTTGCAAACACGCCATAGAATATATTTTGAGATGAAGGAGTGGTTCAGATATGTCATTTTTCCGTGGCCAGTTTGCCAATGTGGTGGAGTGGGAGGAATTCCGGGAGGATATGATTTTCTGGAAATGGAGCAATAAGGAGATCAAAAAAGGCAGCAAGCTGATCATCCGCCCCGGCCAGGATGCGATTTTCTTCCACAACGGCAAGATTGAAGGGATCTTCCAGAACGAGGGCGAGTACAATATCGAGTCGCAGATTATTCCTTTCCTGTCCACCCTGAAGGGGTTCAAATTCGGCTTCAACAGCGGCATGCGGGTGGAGGTCCTGTTCGTCAACACCAAGGAATTCACTGTGCGTTGGGGCACCCAGAACCCGGTGCTGCTGCCTGCGCCCAATCTCCCTGGCGGACTGCCCATCCGCGCCAACGGAACCTTCAACTTTAAGGTGAACGATTATGTAGCCTTGATTGACCGGATTGCCGGAGTCAAGGACAGCTACCTGGTGGAGGAGGTCAAGCTGCGGATCACCTCCGTGCTGGATCAGCTGCTGATGAAGTGGATCAGCAAGGAAGGAAAGGATATGTTCAATCTCCAGGCCAATGCCTTCGACATCGCCCGCGGCATCCGGGAGGACCTGGATATGCAGGTGCTGAGCACGGGCCTGACCATAACCGGCTTCCAGGTGATGAGCTTCAATTATCCGCAGCAGATTCAGGATATGATCAACAAAACCGCCTCCCACGAAATGATCGGCAACGTGGGCAAGTACCAGCAGATTTCCATGACCGACGGCATGGCCTCCGGTAATGTGAAGGGCGGCGGCGCCGCGGCGGATATGGCGGGGATGATGATGGGCATGAACATCGCCAAGGAAATGATGAAAAACATGGACCCCCAGAATCCCCAACAAGGCAGCCCGGGACAGGGATCGGCCCAGGGAGCCCAAGGAG
>JAEWAA010000217.1 GCA_023391955.1 Bacillota bacterium
CTGCAAGGCGGAACGAACCTCGTGGGTCATGTTGCCGCCTTGAGCTCCATAGGAGTCCGCGCGTTCGCCAACCAGAAGGGCCTTCACATTCTTCAGGGCTTTGCGAAGCTGCTCGGCCGGGAACGGACGGATGATGTTGGGGCGGATTACCCCTGCCTTGATGCCTTGAGCGCGGAGTTTATCCACCACATCCTTGGCGGCTTCGCCTGCGGAATTGATCAGGAACAGCGCCACTTCGGCATCATCCATGCGGTACAGATCCAGAGTCGGGTACTCGCGTCCGGATAATGCGGCATATTCGGTTTGCAGCTGCTCGAACACTTCGCCTGCTTTATAGAGGGATTCGGATTGTTGGAAATGGTTATTAATGAGGTCGTCGCCGTTCATATGCGCGCCGATGGAAACCGGGTTGCGCGGATCGCTTACATCAGGGAATTGAGTTGGGCGCTCACCCACATAGGCTTGAACTACCTTACGGTCCTTGAAGAGGCTGACTTTTTTCTTTTGGTGGGAGGTGAAGAAGCCGTCATAAGCCACGATTACCGGCAGGCGGACTTCGGAATGCTCGGCCAGACGCAGAGCCATGATGTTCATATCGTATACAGCCTGAGGAGTGGAGGCAGTCAGAACGATCCAGCCAGTGTTCAGGGTATAGTACAAGTCAGAGTGGTCGCCGCGGATATCCAGCGGACCGCTGACGGCACGGCACACCAGGTTCAGCACCATGGGGAAGCGGGTACCGGCTTGGTTCGGCAGCTGCTCCAGCATGTACAGAAGACCTTGGGAGCTGGTGGCGTTCAGAACCCGTGCTCCGGCTACAGCGGCGCCGTAGCAGATACCGGCTGCGCCATGCTCGCCGTCGCCTGCGATGAGCTGGATATCATGCTCGCCGCGGGTTTTCATTTGATCCAGATATTGGGCAACTTCTGTGGAAGGCGTAATCGGGAAATATCCCATTACATGATAGTTGATTTGTGCGGCTGCAGTGGCCGCCATTTCGTTGCCGGACTCAAAGGTGGTAATCTGCTCGGCGGCAGAATGCTTCAGTTCATTCTCCAGAATAGCCATTGCTCAAGCTCCTCCCAGTACGAAATTAAAACGGGACGGCACGCGGTGCGCTTCGGCATAGCCCACTTCTTCGCGGAGATCCTGCAGAGCACCTGTCGGGCAAGCATCCACACATTTCAGACAGCCTTTGCAATATTGGTAATCGATTCCCTTGAGAACCATTTGCATAATGCCGCGTTTGTTGGGCTCTTCCTCCCAAACGAAGCACATGTCGCCGCACACCACATCACATTGGGCGCAGCTGATGCACTTCTCGGCATTAAACTCGGGGATAAACCCTTGACGGGAACCGCTCATGTCCTTCAAAACAGTATTGGCTTGAGCCAGAATCACACCGCCCAGGGGCTGGGACTCATAGCCGTACACGGTAACAGCCCGCTTGAAGGCTTTGCCTTCCGCATCTGCCGGAACCTCATAGGTCTTAAACTTCACTTCATTGTAACCGCGGTCGAAGGTACGGATGTTCGGTTCCACCAGATGGGGGTACTTCTTGCCGAACGTGCTGCGGATGGTATTGCGCATATCCTCCGGATCGAGGAATTCGCAAATCCGGTACAAGGCGCCCAGCATGGACGTATTGACCTTGGTCTTCTCTTCTACGGCAATGCCCATGGCGTCAACAACTGCCAGCGTGCCGTATTCCAGCTTCAGATCCTTGCGGACTTCGTCAAAATCGCGTGTGGAGTTCACCAGCACGATGCCGTCGGCGGGCAGACCGCTTACGACGTTGACCGTTTTGTACAGCTCCTCATGGAAAATACCGATAACATGCGGCACCTCAATGGGGCTATGGTCGCGGATCTCCACTTCCGGCTCCGTAAAACGGACGAAGGTTTTGATGGGCGAACCCTTCTTCTCGGAACCGTACGAGGAAAAGTTGGAGCCGTTTAAGCCCATTCCCAGTACTCCGGCTTCGGCAAGCATCTTGCCTGCAAGGTTGGCGCCAAGGCCGCCGATGGATTCGAGACGAATCTCAAAAAATCCAAGCTCATTTTTCTTAGGTAAGGTAGACATCTGGTTCCCTCCTATTTATTAATAACAGCCGACAAGACCCGGATGTGAAAAGAGCTTGAATGAGATCGTCCGTCCGCTGGTATTGGAGTGCGTTGCTGCGGCATGCACTGTTTCGTCTTTCCGGATGGCTGTAATACCGCTTACATGAGGTCGTTAGGGGCACAGCCTTTTGCGGTGAGAGAGCTTGAACATCGGTCAAAACATCATCATTTCGACAAAAAGTCTACACAAATCTTCCACATTCCTGTTTTCAATTCCTATTATAAGATCCAATAGTGAATCATTTCACAAGAAATTTGACAATCTGTTGAACTGCCCCAAAAACCTGTTATATTGGTGAAAAATATATGGATTTAGAGAACCGTTCTCAGTTATAATTGAATACTTTATGAATCTGGATAATGATTCTCAATGATAACGCATTCATTTGCGGACACGAAATAGACAAAAATCGGTAATTGCGGGTTTCGCCGCAGTCCTCCCTTCCTCGGATCAACCACCGGACCAAGCTCGTTTTCCCGGATAACAAAAAAAGAACTCCTGATTGGAGTTCCTTGGGCACCGGTGCTGATCCGGACTGAGCAGCCGCTATTTTGCGGAAAAATGCGCTTTTGGTGATTTGGCGGACACACGGCACGTTATTTCACCGACATCCCGTCCAAACCAGCTTTTTCCCGGGACATAACGGATCCTGGGTCCGTTCAGTTAAAAAAACAACGTTTTTGCGCTAAATAACGAATCCTGGGTCCGTTAGGCGAACCGAGTGGGGCCAGCCGCAGCCACTTTTTCTACATGATGAGCTCAAGCCCGCTCCAAGCAAGCCTGATTCCCTCCGGCAGCTCCGGCAGGTTGTCCAGATCAATATCATGGGACATATGGGTGAACCAGGTTTCCTCCGGCGCCAGCTCGGCCACCAGTTCGCAGGCCTCTACCATATCGTAGACCGAACGGGTGTGGAATTCCGCTTCTTCCTTATAAAAGCTGGTTCCCAGAATCAGCAGCCGCAAATCCTGCATATGCCGCTTCTCTGCCTCACCTAATGCTATGGAGTCGGGACAATACACCCAAGCCCTCTCCCCCTGCTGGAACCGGTAGGCATAGGAATAGCCGTTTTTGCCGTGGTTGACCCTAAACGGGGTAACGCTCCACCCTAACAGCTCCAGCCCGGATTCCACCTTCACAAAACGGAGCCTGCCCTCTACCCAGGGGAATTGGCGTCTAATGACGGCTAACACCTCTTCAGGTGCGTACAGATCCGGATGCACATCTGTCCACCGGCATAAATCCGCCAGCTCCGGAAGACCCCCAATATGATCGAAGTGAGCGTGGGTGATTAGAACGCTGCCCACCGTCCGTTGGCCAAGCGCCTCCATCTGGCTCCGCCAATCGGGACCGCAGTCCACCAGCAGCTCCTCCGCCCCGTTCCGTAACAGAATAGATGAACGCAATCTTCTATTATGGCCGGTGGTCCGTGCCTCGCTGCAAATTCCGCAGCTGCAATAGACCCGGGGTACTCCCATGGAATCACCCGTACCCAAAAACCGAATGGATGTTTTAACACTATGCATGATGCAACCTCCAAGGATGGCAATCGTCAGCATGCGCCTACTTAAGTCCAAGCGGCAATAGCAGCGAAGCCCATGAAGGCGTTCGCAGGCTGACGAACAGTTGTGTTTACGTTATAATGAATCGGTAGACCAGAGAGTCAGAGAAACCTGCTAAGGAGTGTTCACCATGTACAAGCTGATTGCTGTTGATTTGGACGATACTTTATTGAATGATCATTTGGATATTACGGAAGGGACACGCAGCGCCATTTATGCTGCTATGGAACGGGGCGCTGTCTTTACCATTGCGACAGGACGGATGTTCGCCTCCGCCCGCAAGATTGCCGCCAAGCTGGGGCTGGAGGTGCCGCTGATTACTTATCAGGGGGCCCTGGTGAAGCACGCTTCCGACGGAACGGTCATTTATGAGCGGAATGTTCCGCCCGAGGTCGTCCGTTATGTATTCGAGTATGCTGCGAAGAACGGCCTGCATCTTCAGGCTTATCACAACGATACCTTGTTGGCCAAGGAAGAAAATGAACGGTTAAAGGGCTATGCCAAGCTGAACAACATTGCGTATGAAATCGAGCCCGATTTCGACCGGCTGGCCGAAAAAACCGCCCCCAAGCTATTGATGATCGATGAACCGGAGGTTCTGGACCGCGTCCTGGTGGAGCTGAAGGCGGCCGTCGGCGACAAGGCGCATATCACCAAGTCCAAACCCCACTTTCTGGAGATCATGCATCCGGAAGGAACCAAGGGCCATGCATTGACCCGCCTGGCTGAGCACTACGGCATCAAGCAGGAGGAAACCATCGGGATCGGCGACAGCTGGAACGATCATGAGCTGGTGGAGCAGGCCGGGTTGGGTGTGGCGATGGAAAATGCAGTCGACTCGCTGAAGCAGGTGGCAGACTATGTGACGCGGAGCAATAATGACGAAGGCGTACGCCATGTTATCGAGAAGTTCGTGCTGGAAGACCAAAATTAACTCGCAGCTTACTTCAGCCTTCCGTCTGTAGCGGAATTGTAATACCGGAGCCAGTCGATAAAATGGTACATCTTCAGAATGTAGTCCGCGGCGCAGGCCGAGAGGTCATAAGGCCGGACCAGCTCATCAATGGACCGCTCCAGATCCCAGGACAGTCTGTACAGCTGCTTCAGGAATTCATCTTCCGTCCTGGGCTTGTACAGGTCGGTTCCGTGGGAAAGCTCCACATTCTCAAGAATGAAGCCTTTATAGTATGGCAGAATATTCACATACGTGCCATGGTCGCGGTAGCATAGGCCTGTGTACTCATAGGGCAGCCAGAACAGGTGGTTTTCCTTGTCCGGGAGCATGACGGTATAAGCGAGGTTTACGTTCAGCACCACCGGATAAGGGGCATTCTGAATGGAGCCGCGCCGTATATGCTCCCATATATTTTCCAAAAAGCTCATATTGCACCTTCCGATCAAGAGTATGACATCATCCGTTTATAGCATAAGGCGTACATAAGCCAGAATCAAGCGCAAGCGCCGGAAGATTCAACAATTTTGGGGACAAAGGAGTGATTTTGTTTATGAAGAAACACATTTTTGACACCATTGACCGCCTGTCTCCCGTTTTGAAGGAAACCTCCTTATTTATCGGGAACCATCCGGAGCTGGGGCACGAGGAATTCCAGGCAGCGGAGAGGCTGACTGCGCTTTTGGGTGAGCTGGGGTTTGATGTGGAGCGCGGAGTGCTGGATATCCCCACCTCCTTCATTGCCCGGTACACCTCACCGAAACCGGGGCCGGTAATTGCCTTTCTGGCAGAATACGATGCCC
>JAEWAA010000219.1 GCA_023391955.1 Bacillota bacterium
GATCCGGAATCGGGTACCATCTCCACTGCGGATAATGCTGTAACCGCTTACGCGTTTCTGGGCAACCGGATTCTCGCCGCATCGGATTATTTCGCCCGGTTTATGCTGGGGCATGATACCCCATGGACACCTGTCATCGCCCGTTATGACAATGGTGCTCCCATTGTTTATCAGATTCTGTCCGGCAACTACCGGGGGCGGATCGGCGGCAATGTGTACGGCCAGTATTATTACTACAAATACAACCTGGGTTTGGATTTGGAAAAGGAAGCCCCATATTATGCCGATATGTTTCGGAAGCGCCATATGTTCTGGTGGGAATCTCCCGATGCGGGAGCGGATTATTGGCTGTTTATTCCGGCGGAAGCGGCAGGGGAAGGCACCTCTACATTGCCGAAGGTATCCTCTAACGGCTTGCAAGAAATGGAGTACCGGACGGCCACGGATCTGAATGGCGGGGAGTATGCTGCCGTCGGAACCGATGAGGACGGAGCCTCTTATGTCCGAATTCAGGCAGCGGAGGAAGGCAGCCGTGTATCGCTAGTGGCTTCAGGCACAGCCGTGAAGACGGTGGCATTGAAAGTGCACACCAATGGCACAGCCCGGTTAGAGCTGAATGGCTGGAAAGAGAATGGATTGGTCCTGCCGGATACCAAAGGACAATGGCAATATGCTGTCCTCAGCATGAATGAATTTCAGGGTCTGGGGGATCTGATTTACCTCAAGGCTACTGGAAACGGCACCTTGGTTGACATTGACCATATTCTCCTGGATACCGCAGCGCAGCTGACACCTCCGGCATTTGAGGCCGGTAAGTCAGACTTAAATTTGTACGCTTATGTTGGCTCACAGGCTACCCTTAGTTATCATTTCAAGGCTGTGGATGTGGGAGCAGGAGAACGAGTAGGCTATCAGATGGATAACAAACCTGAGGAAGCCTTGTTCGATGAAACTACGGGTGCCTTCTCTTGGAAGCCTGCACAGCCGGGAAGCTATTCTTTGGTGGTAAGCGCTGGTGACGGGACCTCCGTCACGGCCAGATCAGTGAGCATCACTGTGGCCAATGACCGTCAAGGAGCGGTAACAGCGGCAATTGCTCCGTACAAACCGGAAACGCATTATATTTCTGCCACATTGGAATCGTTTCAAGCGGAATATAGGAAGTCTCTCCAAATGCTGGAGGCAGCGACGGATGAGGAATTTTATGACCAGTTATCCAAATTGAACAGTGCGGTCCAGGGGCTGCGGCTGTTGACCCCGCTGATGGATGACGGGAGTATGGATTATGTCCATATGGGTGTCACCTCCACCTTCGGCACCCAAATTGCCGGATTGGTGGATAATGCTCCTGACAGCTTCGCAGGTTATTATTTGACAGGTGACCGCAGCTTCATAATCGATTTCGGTGCAGATTTTAAGGTCTCAACCGATGCTGTTAAGCTTCAGGTCAGAGCAGGGTTTCCGGAACGGATCGGAGGGGCGGCCTTATACGGCTCCAATGACAGGGAAAGCTGGACCCGCTTGACGCCGGGCCGTACGGTTGCAGCGGATGATATGCAGGAGCTGAAGGTCAGCGGGGAACTGCTACAGAATCAGTACCGGTTTCTGAAGCTGCATATGAATGATGAGCCTACCAGCACTATGTTTGAATTATCGGAGCTGCGGATTATAGGCACCCGCCATGAAACCCATAACAAGCTGACGACGGTATCTGTCAGTTCTCCGCGAGCTGTTCAAGGCAGGGTCAGCACCGGGGATACGGTCTCCGTTTCCTTCACCTCCACCGAACCGGTTACGGATGTGCAGGTGTCCATCCAAGGACGGCAGGCGGCAGTTATTTCACCGGACCAGCGGACATGGACGGCATTTGTAGCGATGGACAGCACAATGGCTATGGGCAAAATAAGGTTTGCTATCGATTACAAAACGGCCGCAGGCATCTCTGCGGATACGGTGATGTTCACCACAGACAATTCATCGCTATACTACATCAACCGGTCCGGATTCCTGGATGTTTCCAAGCTGGCTTCCGTCACTGCCTCCAGCGCTGGCTATGGCAGCGGAGGCATGCCGGCAGACAAGGTGGGTTCCCTGCTTTTTGACGGCAATACGGCTACCTTCGGTGATCTTGCTTCCGGTACTGACGCCTACTACACAGTGGACTTCAGCGAAGGGGCTTCTGTTCAGCTGAACGGTGTGGTCTTGATGCCTAGAACTGGTTATGCCGCCCGGATGAACGGCGTTGTGGTGAAGGGCTCCAACGATAATATAGTCTGGACCGACCTGACTCCGGCTGTGTCCGGGGCGGCGGACAATGCCTGGACCTATATCAACGGGGAACAGATCAAGGACGGGAGTGCGTACCGCTACATTAGAATTTCCAACAACGGGGCATGGAGCGGCAATATTGCGGAGGCGGAGCTGTACGGCGAATATGACATTCCGGATATTAGTTCCAAGGTGCTTGGACCGGAAGGCTACACCAGACTTAGCTATTATCTCTATAAACAGACGGCTGACCGTATTGTGGAGGCCTTCGGCCAGCCGGGGGCCAACAAGCTGGGGCTGCTGAATGAGCTGAAGGAGGCGGAGAAGCTGCTGGTCTTAAGCAGCACCTTGCCGGTGGGAGCGGAAAAGGTGGTGCTTACTCCGGAGAGGGTAGCGGCTTCGCACAAATCCTGGGGCAGCTCTACAGATAACCGTGCTGCCAACGGCTGGAGGGCATTCGACGGCGACACAACAACCTATACGGATAATGAAAGCAATCCCGGCTGGATCGATGTGGATTTGGGAGCGGGCAATGAAAAAGCATTAACCAGCTTCAAGTTTTATCCCAGACCGGGCAGAGCAGGCAAACCGGCCAATGAATACGTCAGCCGGGTTAACGGAGCGGTTCTGCAGGGTTCCGCAGACGGAACGAATTATATTAATCTACACACCATCAGCGGGGCAAGCGCATTGGATTGGTACACGGTTGCTTTAAGCGGCGGCAGCCCCTACCGCTATCTGCGCTATTATTCGCCGTCGGGAGGGGCCAATATTGCGGAGCTGGAATTCTATTATGGTGCTTCCCTCGACAAGACGCTGCTGACATATTTGATTGATCAGTCGGCCGAATTAAACGTTGAGCTGTACACGGATTCCAGTCTGCTGCCCTTCCAAGCGGCACTGGAGGCGGCGGATGAGGTGAACAACGGCAGCGGCTACACCCAGGCAAAGGTGGATCAGATAGTTGAAGAGCTGCTGTTGACACAGAGTAAACTGGCATACAAGGAGGGGGTGCCCTTGATCGCCCCTATTCCGGGTGTGTCGGCAGATGCGGAATCCCGGATTAGCTTTACGGTCCGAACGTTGAACAATATGGCGGGCACCCTGTATGCAGTGAACCCACTTCCCGCAGGCGCTTCTTTTGACCCGTCCACCGGCGGGTTTGAATGGATACCCTCCAAGGAACAGGGAGGCGTATATAAGCTGGTTTTCACCGCCACGGCAGGCGCCTACTTCACCTCGGACACGGTCCATATTACCGTGAAGGGAGCGCCGCAGCTGGAGCAGGCCGCCAATGAGCAGCTGACAGCAAGACAACTGTTTACCTATCAGGTCACGGCATCTGATCCTTCCGGCCAGACCTTGGTCTACCAGGCGCTGCATTTGCCCCAGGGTGCAACATTTAATCCCGCCAACGGTACTTTAACGTGGACCCCGCAGCAGACGGATTACGGAAGCCACACGGTTACCTTTGTGGTCAGCAATTCCAAATATTCCGCCATCCAAACCTTGAGTCTGGAGGTAGGGCTTCATCTTTTCCCTGCCAAAGATTATACCCGTGGCAGCTATTATGGGTACCAAAAGGAAGCGGCGCGCATTACGGCGGAATTGCCCAAGCCGGGAGCAAACAAGCAGCAGCTGCTTGCGGAGCTGGCGAAGGCGGAGGAGTCGCTGGTGCCTAACGCTTTGTCGCTGTACGCTTTTGAGGGAAATCTGGATAATTCCTTCGGAGCTGCCTCTGCAACAGGCACGGGTTCACCCGTCTACGTGGAAGGTCGGCATGGGCAGGCGGTTCAATTGAACGGACCGGATCAGCAATATTTGCAGCTGCCCCAAGGGCATGCACTGGCCGGTTATGACGAAATGACAGTGGCCTTCTGGGTGAATTGGTCATCCGGAGGCCAATGGCAGCGGATCTTCGATTTTGGCAACGGCACCACCCAATATATGTTCCTGACGCCGCAGTCTGGGAATAATACCCTGCGTTTTGCCGTGAAGAACGGTGGTGCGGAGCAGGTGGTCAATACGGAGCAGCTTCCCCTTCAGCAATGGGTGCATGTGGCGGTTGCCCTGGGCGGCGGGAATGGCAGGATATTTATGAACGGAGTGGAAAAAGCATCCGCACCGGTGACCATTAAGCCGAAGGATATCAAACCCGAACTCAACTATATCGGAAAAAGCCAGTTTGCGGCAGACCCGCTGTTTAGCGGCAAGCTTGACGAGCTTGTGATTTACAACCGGGCTCTGGATGCGCAGGAAATAAACCGGCTGTACGAAGGGAATGTAACATGTCGTGATGACTCTCTGCTGGAGCTGCTGTTGGCGGAGGCGGCAGCGCTTGAGCCCGGGGATTATACGGAAAGCACATGGTCAGCGCTTAAGATTGCCATGTCTGCCGGGCAAGAGCGGCTAAACTCCGCTTCCAGCACGCAGCAGCAAATCGACGAGGCAGCCGGAAGCTTGCGGCAGGCCCTGGAGCAGTTGGAGCGGCTTCCGTTTATCGAAAGTCTGAAGCCCGTGGAGGTTGGCACTACGGTAGGCGTACCGCCTGTATTGCCAAGTGTCGTCGATGCGGTTTACAACAACAACACGGTTCTGCCTGTTCCGGTTGTCTGGAATCAGGTGGACCCGGTGTTGTACAGTGTTCCGGGTAGCTTTAGCGTCTCAGGTTCTGTGTACGGAACACCGTTGTTAGCTGCTGCTCATGTAACCGTGGTTGATCCCGATGCGCCGCTGCCTGCGGCGGATCAAACGCCTCCCTCGGCACCTGGCGGATTAACGGCCACGTCCGTCACCACCAGCTCATTGGTGCTGGGTTGGACACCATCCACCGACAACGTGGGCGTCACCGGATATGAGGTATACCGGAACGGACAGTCCGCAGGTACGGTAACGGCCTCCACTTACAGCTATGCCTTCACGGGTTTGGCATCGGGCACTGCCTATACGTTTAAGGTGGCGGCATTCGATGGGGCGGGGAACCGTACGGCAAGTGCCGACTTTACCGCCAGGACGAATTCATCCGGAAACGGCTCCACAGGCGGCTGGTCCGGTGGTGCAGGCATTCCGTCCGGCACAGGGAAGGAGGCGGTTGTTGACGGCGTCAGGATCACGATGAAGCCCTCCGTGAAAAACGGTGTAGCGCAAGCCGTTCTGGATGCGTCCAGCTTGAACACGGCACTTGCCCATGCGGCAGAGGCCCGGGAGAAACGTCTGGAGATTGATCTGACGCCGGAGGGGCATGCTGCCTCCATCTCCCTGGAGCTTCCGCTGGAGGACTGGAACAAGGCCTTTAATCAGGGTATAGATGAGGTTGTTGTAAAAACCGGCCTTGCCTCCCTGGTCGTACCTGTTTCATCCTTAGCCGGACTTACCGGCAAGGGCAGTCTGATTCTGTCTGTTAAGAACGTGTCTGCGCAGGAATGGCCGGGTGGGCTCAATCAGGCGTTTCATGGGAAGCCGGTGCTGGAGATTGGTTTTTCGGCAGATGGGAAGCCTCTGGAAGCCTTCACGTCCGGCGGTGGGATAGAGGTGCGTATTCCATACACACTCCAAGCCGGGGTATCCCGTCACAGCCTGGTGGCAGCATCTGCCGGTCAACAAGGCCGTATGGACATTGTCCGCAGCTCCAGGTATGAAACCGGATCCGCAGAGCTTGTTTTCGCCATGAAACAGCCCGGCATCTACGGTGTGGCCGTTTTTGCCTCCGCCTTCACGGACCTGGGGGATTACGGCTGGGCCAAGAATAGTGTAGATGCTTTGTTTGCCCGCCGGATTATCGATGGAATCAGCCAGGAGCATTTCGCACCGGGGGCTGCTGTCTCAAGGGCTGAATTCCTGAAGATGGCGATGGAGGCCTTCGGTCTGGTGGAACCGGGAAATGCCGCTTCCTTTACGGATGTAAGGGCAGGGGAATGGTACTCCGATTCTATCGCATCCGCACAGAAGCTCCACATCATCAGCGGCTATGAGGATGGCAGCTTCGGTCCGGCCCAAGCGGTGACCCGGGAGGAAATGGCTGTGCTGGTGATTCGTATTCTGAAGGCGGCGGGTGTGGATCTGCAGCTTACAAAAGGTGGAACGGATTTCCAGGACGGTACCGAAATTGCAGGTTATGCGGCTGATGCGGTAAACAGCCTGAATGAAGCCGGGTTGATCCAGGGCCAGGACGGCGGGCGTTTTGCCCCCAAGTCTCCAACAACCCGCGCAGAGGCAGCTGTGCTGATCACACGCATCCTGGGTTTGGAATAACCAGTTAGCTGGCAGAGTGTCTCATCGGATTGCAGCAGGTGGGGCGCTCTGTCTTTTGCTTTTTTGAAGGGAGGTGAGGAGGGAGTAAGGGAGTAATGAAGTGCAGGATAAGGTCCGGAATTGAACCGAAGGAGAGGATGAAGCAATGAAGAAGAAGTGGCTTATATTTACCGTTGTTTTGAGCTTGTTGGTTGGTGGAATGGCCGGGTTGGTGGGGGAAAAGAGAGCTGAGGCGGCACCTGCGGCTTTTGCGCATCCCGGGCTGCTGCATACCCAGACGGATCTGGACCGGATGAAGCAAATGGTCAACGCAGGCACGCAGCCTTATCTGGACGGTTGGAACCAATTGGTGAACAGTCCCTTGTCTCAAGCGGGATGGACGCACCGGGCTGCCGCAACCATCATCCGCGGCGGTTCAGGAGATAATGTGGCTCTGTTGTTTAACGATATTGCCCGTGCCTACCAGAATGCCCTGCGCTGGAAAATCAGTGGCAGTACGGCCCATGGGGATACGGCCAGGGATATTCTTAACGCCTGGTCCTCCACCCTGACCACATTGTCCGGGAATGCGGACCGGTATTTGGCCTCCGGTCTCTACGGGTACCAGCTGGCCAATGCGGCGGAGCTGATGCGGGATTATCCCGGTTTTAACCTGACCCAGATGCAGAACATGCTGTTGAACGTATTTTACAAGCCACTGGTGGAACGTTTTCTCATCGGCAATGAATACGGCAAGGACCACAATGACGCCTACATACAAAATTATTGGGCCAACTGGGATCTGGCTAATATGGCGGCAACTGTTGCCATCGGAATCTTCTGCGACAGGCGGGACATTTACGACATTGGTGTGGAGTATTTCAAACATGGGGCGGGGAACGGCTCTATCTATAATGCCATTCCTTTTCTCCATCCCAACGGGCTGGCCCAATGGCAGGAATCAGGGCGGGATCAGGCCCATACCCAATTGGGCGTGGGGCTCATGGCTGTTACCAACGAAATGGCCTGGAATCAGGGAGATGATCTCTACGGGTGGGCCAACAACCGTTTCCTGCGCGCCGCCGAATATGTGGCCAAATACAACAACGGGGATGACAATGTTCCCTTTGCCGCTTATGAATGGGGCTCCGGCACCAATGGCGCCGTACAGACCCACTCGGTTATTTCCAATGCCAGCCGCAACGAAATGCGGCCCATCTGGGAAATGGTCTACAACCATTATGCCAACCGCAAGGGGCTCTCTGTACCGAACATTGCTGCAAGAGCGGCTTTGGTGAGACCGGAGGGCGGCCCCCTCACCCAATATCCCTCCACCTTCGACCAGCTTGGATTCGGCACACTGCTGTATACCCGCCCGGCGGGTAGCGGCGGAACGGCTGCACTCCCCGAAGGGAATATTCCTGAGGGTTTGTACCGGTTCTCCTTGCGTCTTGACGGCAAGGCTATGGAAGCAGCCGGAACCACCAGCGGCACCCTGGTGCGTAAGTCCACGTACACGGGAGCAGCCCTCCAGCAGTGGACAGTAACCCATCTGGGCGGTGGACAATACAGCATTAAAAACGCCCAGAGCGGCTTGGCTCTGGAGGTTGCAGGAGGTTCGTTGGATCATGGGGCCAAATTCCTGCTGGCAGCACCGGGAAGCGGGGATAACCAGCGGTTTGCCTTTATACCCACAGGAGCGGGTTATCACCGGATTACGCCGGTGCAATCCAATAAACCTGCGGATGCCGCCGGCAATTCCACAGCCGAAGGCGCACTGATCCAGCAATGGCGTTATGTGCTGGGTGCCAACCAGCAGTGGAGAGTGGAGCCAATTGCTGTGAATGTCCGCCTGCAGTCCTTTAACTACCCGGACCGGACAGTCCGCCATAGCAGCTACCGTGCCCGGTTGGATACCAATGTGTCTCCGGCTGCGGACGCCCAATTCAAAATGGTTGCCGGACTGGCAGATGCTGCCGGAGTCTCCTTTGAATCCGTCAATTTCCCCGGCCGATTCCTGCGGGTCCGCTCTAACGGCGAGGTGTGGCTGGATCAGAACGACAGCACCACTACCTTCAAGAACGAGGCCACTTTCCGCCGGATGGCGGGTTTGGCCGATCCGCAGAGAGCCTCCTACCAGACCTGGATGGATCCGGCCAAATATCTGCGGCATGCCAACTATCTGCTGTATGCCCAGGCGGGCACGGAAGCCATCTTCCAGGCTGATGCCACATTCAGGGAGGTTAGTCCTTAAAAGAATAAATAAATAACCTTAATCAATAATTATATATTGATAAACGATAAATCAGATGCTACAATCAACATGACAGAAATGAATTGGAGTGATGATGTCATGGCACGGGGATCGACGCTCTTCTTAAAGGCGACGGTTGTTCTGATTGGGCTTCTGATTCTGGCTGTATGCATTCTGGGATTGCCCTTGATTGCCAAGGAGCTGCTGGAGGATTATCCGGGTTATGTGATTTATCCGATTGTGGGTGGTTTGTACCTCACAACCATACCGTTTTATTATGCGTTATACCAGGCATTGCGGCTGCTTGGTTTTATCGACAGGAATAACGCCTTCTCGGAATTGTCGGTAGCTGCCCTGAAGCGGATTAAGACCAGCGCCGTGGCGATCAGTCTTGTGTTTGTGGCCATTCTGCCGTTTTTCCTCATCCTGGGGCAGCAGGACGATGCACCCGGCATTGTTTTGGTCAATTTAGTCTTCGTTTTCGCCTCTATGGTAATCGCTGTTTTTGCGGCTGTGCTGCAAAAGCTGTTGAAGAATGCCATCGATATCCAGTCAGAGCTTGACCTGACGGTTTGAGGTGACGGATATGGCGATTATTATCAACATCGACGTCATGCTGGCGAAGCGGAAAATGAGTGTCACAGAGCTTTCGGAGCGGGTTGGCATTACCATGGCCAACCTGTCCATTCTCAAAAACGGGAAGGCCAAGGCTATCCGGTTTTCAACACTGGAGGCCATTTGCAGGGCACTGGAGTGCCAGCCCGGAGATATTCTGGAATACAAAACGGATGATCATGATTAAAACCGGTCTTTCGTGCAACACACCTCTCTCTTGGAACAAGCAGTTTCCGGGGAGAGGTATTTTTTATCTGAAAACACTCCTTCCGGGTCCATGTTGACGGCATTGGCTGACATTGTAAAATAGAGGATATATGCTTTAAACCAAACCTGAAAGGAAGACTGCGAGATGGAGGAGCAATCCTTGTTTGACGACCGGGCCTGGAGCAGTCCCTTGGCCAGCCGCCTGCGCCCGGACAGCTTGTCCGAATATGTAGGCCAGAGCCACCTGTTGGGTGAGGGCAAGGTGCTCCGGCAGATGGTGGAGCAGGACATCGTGCCCTCCATGATCTTCTGGGGCCCGCCCGGTGTGGGGAAAACCACTCTGGCCCGGATTATCGCCCATAAAACCAAAGCGCAATTTGTGGACTTCAGCGCGGTAACCAGCGGCATCAAGGAAATCAAGGAGGTTATGACCCGGGCGGAGCACAACCGGTTGATGGGGGAAAAAACCATCCTGTTCGTGGATGAAATCCACCGGTTCAATAAAGCCCAACAGGATGCGTTTTTGCCTTTTGTGGAAAAAGGCAGCATTATTCTCATCGGCGCCACAACGGAGAATCCCTCCTTCGAGGTGAACGCGGCCCTGCTGTCCCGCTGCAAGGTGTTTGTTTTGCATGCGCTGTCGGCGCCGGATCTGCTGCAGCTGTTGAAGCTGGCAACAACCGACCCCCGCGGCTTCGGCTGGACCCGGCTGGTTATAACGGAGGAGATGCTGCTCCTGATTGCCAATTTTGCCAATGGAGATGCGCGGGTGGCCCTTAATACGCTGGAGATGGTTGTGCTGAACGGGGTGCAGGATGCGGAGAACATAACCGTTACCAAGGAAATCATCGAGCAGTGCATCAGTAAGAAATCTCTTTTGTATGACAAAAACGGCGAGGAGCATTATAATCTCATTTCGGCCCTGCACAAGTCCATGCGCAACAGCGATGTAAACGCAGCGGTTTATTGGCTGGCGCGAATGCTGGAGGCGGGGGAGGATCCCCTGTATGTGGCCAGACGGCTGGTCCGTTTTGCCAGCGAGGATATCGGCATGGCGGACAGCAGAGCCTTGGACATCGCGGTCAGCGTGTATCAGGCCTGCCATTTTATCGGGATGCCGGAATGTACCGTTCACCTGACCCATGCGGTGACCCATCTGTCCCTGGCGCCCAAGTCCAATGCGCTGTACGAAGCATACAGCAGCGCCAAGGCGGATGCCCTTCTGATGATGGCGGAGCCGGTGCCGCTGCATCTGCGCAATGCCCCTACAAAGCTGATGCAGGAGCTGCGCTACGGGGAAGGCTACCAGTACGCCCATGACACGGAGGAGAAGCTGACCATGATGGAATGCCTGCCCGAATCCCTGCGGGACCGGCAATATTACAAACCCACCACCCAGGGGAATGAGGCACGGGTCAAGGAATGGGTGGAGAAAATCGCCGCCTGGCGGGCCAAGCAGCAGGAATAGGGCAAAGGAAAAACCCGTGCAGAGGCGCACGGGTTTTTGCTGCGGAAACAAGATTATTCGTCCGAGGTTTCCACAATCAGCCGGTACAGGTTTGAGGACACCTCCCCCCGGAACAAATTTCCATTCAAGGTGAAGGTGTAAAACAGAACTACGCTGCCAGTAAGGGTAGGGCTGACGATAAACGGGCTGACAATAGCCCTGTAGGTGATCACGAGATGCTGCTGGGGCGAAATTACAGCCAAAGCCAATAGACCGTCACGCCCAGGATCGGGTACAGGGGTGCCGTTGATCCGGAAGCTGCCGGGCACCAGTATGAGCTGACCCGGAAGCAGGCGGCCAAGGTCGGCGACTGCCTCCAGATTTCCGTTATTGACGATGGTAACGATAAAATCAACCGGGTCTTCAGGGGAAACAATGCCAGGCATCGCTGAAATGTCTACTTGAAATACAGGAAAATACAGGGTAGTGGAAACCGGATTGGAGACGATCTGTTCCGTTTCCATTTCCTGCCGGTCCGGCAGGGTGTAGGTGGCGGTTACGTTGGCTTGATCCTGCAGAATGAGACCGGGATAAGCGGTCCCGTAGCCCGGCACGGTTACCTCGAATGAAACGGTCACTTCGCCCTGTGGAAGAAGAATCCCCAACGGGATGCCGCTTGGCGGAAAACTGCCGCTGCGCAGAATGCCGTTCACGGTCAGGCTGTTGGGAACAAACAGTGTGCCCTCCGGGATGGGAATGTAGGCCGTCACCTCCGCAGACAGCACTCCCTGGTTGACAATCAGAAGCGTATAACGCAGGGCTTCACCTGGCGCGGCGCGGCTTTTGTCCACCGACAGCACCACCGCGAGCTCAACGCCGCTTACCGGCTCAACCGGGATGCTGACTTCATTGGACAACACCTCGCCGTCAACCAACCGGCCGTCTCCCGCCGTAAAGACATATCTGGCAAGCAGCCGGTTTACCAGCTGTCCGGCCGTGCTGGCGGCGCTCACCGTCAGCTGGTAGGCGATTACCGTCTGCGTTCCCGGATAAATAAGGCCCAGGTGATATCCCGCAACCAAATCCGCCCCCGGTATGGGAGCCTGATCCCGGCTGACGCTATTCGGCACAAATTGTGTGCTGCCCGGCAACAGATCATAAAGCGTCACATCGGCTGCGCGGTTGCCTGTGTTGGCGATGACCGCGTAGAAGGCAACCGGTGCACCCGGTTGCGCCTCCACTGCGGCAGTTCCTTTCGTAATGGACAATTGCGGCCCCACAAGGGGGGTATCGGTAATATTGGAATAGGTGACAAAGCTGTTCTCGCCGAAGCTGTACCTGATGTGGGATTGATTCCGAACTACATTGTTTACCGGCGGGTTGATGCTCATGACAAGACCAGCACCTGGAAGGTTACAATAACAGTTGCTCCTGCAGCGATGGAGCCCAACTGGACACCTGCTGCCGGATTAGCGGCGGGAACGGGTGTGCCGTCAACCGTCACGCTGCCCGGTACAAAGGAGGTTCCTGCAGGCGCCGGATCCACCAAAACCACATTGTTGACAGGAGAGATGCCGTTATTGGTCACTGCAATGGTGTACGTGATGATATCACCGGAAACGGCGTCAATTGCAGCGGTGCTCTTCACGGCGGTGACATTCGGAGAGGATACCGGAATCACAACCGTATTGGAGGGGGAGGAGCCCGGCAGAGTTCTGCCGTCAGGCAGCAGATAGGTATAGTTGGCCGTCGCAGAGTTTACCAGTTGTTGGGACGGCGGCAGGGTATCGATCTCCACCTGCAGGGTAAGGGTAATGGTTGCTGTTCCACCCGGAGGAATCGTCCCCACAGGAATTCCGGCGGTCGGATCCGCCCCCGGCACAGGTACACCGTTGACGACAACGCTGTTCGGTACAAATTCTCCTCCGGCAGGGACCGTATCAGTCAGGGTGGCCAGTGCGGCAACATTGCCGGTATTGGTTAAATTCACGAAATAAACGATGGTGTCGCCAACCGTGGCTACTGTAACATTGGAGCCCTTCACTACGGACAGAATCGGGACAAAAGCAGGAGTGCTTACGGTGTTGGAGAAGGATACGCCGGAGAAGGCTCCGGAGGTAAAGCTGGCGCTGGCGGTATTGGTCAGGAATTGGCTGGTAGGCAGCGAGGTGACCGTGACATTGAATGTGACCGTTACTGAGGCGCCCGGCGTAATGGTGCCGATAGAAATGCCGCCGGCCGGGTTGGCGGTAGGACGGGCAACCCCATCCACAACGACACTGCCGGGAACGAAGGCGGAGCCTTGCGGAATCGGATCCACCAGAATCACATCATTGACGTTGGCAATGCCTCCGTTGGTGATGATGATCGTGTACGGAACCACATCGCCAACGGATACGGCGGTGAAGGTGGTGCTCTTGGCCAAGGTAACCGTAGGCGAAGAGACGGTAGTGGTGGAGGTATTGGACGGTATAGCGCCTGTCAGTGTCCGTCCGTCCGGCAGCGTAAACGTGAAGTTTGCGGTGGACTGGTTCACCAGCTGCTGGGTGGGCGGCAGCGAGGTGATGATCACCGAGAAGGTGACCGTAACCGGAACACCAGGCACTACGATGCCCGCATTGATGCCTGTAGCAGGATCGGCTCCAGCCAGGCTGTTGCCGTTGACAATAACGCTGTTAGGCACAAAGGTGGTGCCCGCCGGTATCGGGTCGGTGAGGATGACTGCCGCTCCGAAGTTGCCCGTATTGGTGATGACGGAGGTATATACAATGGTATCCCCCACGGTGGCGTTGGTAGAGCTGGAGGATTTGGCCACGGACAGAACCGGTTGGAAAACAGGTGTGCTGACAATATTGGAGAAGGAGGTTGCCGAGAATGAGCCGGATGTGAAGCTGACCGACGCCTGGTTGGTAATTACCGCCGGATTCAGCAAGGAGGTAACCGTGATGCTGAAGCCTACCAGTACAGTGGCTCCAGGTGCAATCGTACCCAGAATGATGCCGGCAACCGGGGTAGCTGATGGCTGCGGCACGCCGTTGATGGTGACGCTGCCGGGCACAAAGGCTGCTCCGGCGGGAATCGGGTCGGTCAACACCGCATTGCTGATGGCGGTAATGCCGTTGTTGGTGACGGAAATGGTGTAGGCAATCACATCATTTAAGGCTGCAACAGTGGACGGAGTAGATTTGACCACCGTTACATTCGGCGCTGTCACCGAAACTGTAGCCGTGTTGGAAACAATGGAGCCGGTGAAGACTCTACCGTCCGGCAGTGTATACGTAAAGGCTACGGTAGCCTGATTGTTCAGCTGCTGCGGAGTCGGCAGGAAGTCGATGATGACGGAGAAGGTGACTTGAACGGTCTGGCCCGGATTGACGATTGCGATAGGAATGCCGGTAGCGGGTGATACTCCTGCTGCAGGAACACCGTCGATAATGACGCTATTGGGCACAAAGGAGGTGCCGGAGGGAATATTGTCCGTTACAACGGCGGCCGCACCGAAGTTGCCGGTGTTGGTGACGGCAATCGTATATGACAGGGTATCGCCCACAGTCGCATTTGTGACACCGGGTGTTTTGACGGCAGACAGGATCGGCTGGAATACCGGAACAGACAGAGTATTGGAGAAGTTGGTCCCGGTGAACGCCCCGGAGGTGAAGGAGACGGACGCTTGATTGGTGACAGCCGCCGGTGAAGGCAGCGAATTCACAAGCAGGCTGAAGGTTACGGTTGTCGAGGCTCCCGGTGCGATTGTCCCTACCGGTATACCGGCTGGCGGGAAAGCGGCAGGAACGAGAACTCCATTAACGAAGACGGATCCGGGTACAAACGAGGTGCCGGCAGGCAATGGATCAGTTACCACCGCATTGGTGATGGCGACGATGCCATTGTTAGTGACTACAACCGTATACGGAATGGTGTCGCCCACAGTAGTGGTTGTTGTGGTGGTGCTCTTGACGATGGCCACACTGGGCTCCGTGACTGGCACCGTTTGCACGTTGGATACGGCGCTGCCAGTCAGAGTGCGTCCGTCCGGCGGTACAAAGGTAAAGGCTGCACTCGCCTGATTGGACAGCTGCTGGGTCGGAGGCAGGGACGTGACGATGACTGAAAACATGACCATGACCGTCGCACCCGGCACCACGGTTCCGACGGTAATGCCGGCTCCGGGGTCGGCCCCGGGCACACTGCTTCCGCCGACTATGACAGTATTCGGAATAAAGGTGGTTCCTGCCGGAATAATGTCCGTCAGGCTCAGCTCAGCCGCCACATTCCCGGTATTGGAGACCGCAACGGTATAAACAACGGTATCGCCTACCGTCGCCAATGCCGTATCAGCGGTTTTGACCAATGTGATAGTCGGCTGGGTGACAGGGGTTTGGGTAATATTGGACAAGGAAGAAGCGGAGAACACTCCGGACGTAAAGCTGACAGAGGCCTGGTTTGATAATATGGCCGGAACCGGCATAGAAATGATCACCTCGAAGGTCACGGTTGCAGCGGCGCCTGCGGCCACTGTGCCGATTGGGATGCCGGTCGCGGGAGAGGCGGACGGCACCGGGGCACCGTTAACCGTTACGCTTCCGGGAACAAAGGTGGAGCCTGGCGGGACGATGTCGCTAAGGATTGCATTGTTGATGGGAGAGAGGCCGTTGTTGGTCACAACCGCGGTATACGTCAGAATGTCGCCGTTCACAGCATTGATTGCGTTGACACTCTTTACTACCGAAACATTAGGAGCAGAAACACGCACCGCAGTCGTGTTGGAGGTGCTGGAGCCGGACAGGCTTCTGCCGTCAGGCAAGGTATATGTGAACGGGCCTGCTGCTGTATTGTTCAGCGTCTGGTTGGCGGGGATAGAGAGAATGGCTACCGAGAAGCTGACAATATACGTTTCCCCGGCGGCCACGGTATCCAGGGGAATGCCCGTATCCGGGCTTACGCCGGGATTGGGAAAACCGTTAATAATGACACTGTTGGGCACAAATTGGGTTTCCGGCGCCAGGGCGTCGAACAAGGTGACCTGTGCCGGGTAATTGCCGGTATTATTTACTGTCAGCGTGTACGAGAAGGTGTCTCCTACTGTGGCGTTAGTGGTACTGGAGGACTTGGCGACGCTGATGACGGGAAGATAAGCCAGCGTATTGACCAACGGGGACGAAGAGGTTCCCGTGAAGGCACCGGAGGTAAAACTGACATTGGCCCGGTTGCTTAAAAAAGCCGGATTGGCGTTGGGGATGGAGGCCACCCGTACGGAAAAAACCACGGTGGCGGTCACACCCGGCGCAATAGGGGACAAGGACATGCCGGTGGTGGGGTCTGCCGCAGGAGTGACCACCCCGTTGACCGTTACCGAACCTGGAACGAAAACAGTGCCGGCAGGAATAGCATCGGAGAAAATGACGTTGTTTACAGTCTGGGCGCCGTTGTTGGTGATCACGGTGGTGTAGACAATAACATCATTCAAGGTGACGGTGGTAAAATTGGCGCTTTTGGTGACCGTGACGTTGGGGGCAGTAGCCGGTATATCCACAATATTGGAAACCACCGGCGTCCCGGTTATGCTTCGTCCGCTGGGCAGGGTAAATGAGAATGCCGCTGTAGCCTGGTTAACCACACGTGGCGGAGCGGGAAGGGTCTGCAGCAGGTATGAGAAGGTAACCCGGACGGCACTGCCGGGAGCCACCGAGCCAACCGGAATACCAGTGACCGGGGATGCCCCTGGAACAGGAATGGAGTTTACGGTCACGCTTCCCGGGACGAATGCAGTGCCCGCGGGGGTGGTGTCCGTTAAGGTGACCTGGGCGGCATAGTTGCCCGTATTCTGTACAACGACCGTATAGACCAGCGTGTCTCCCACAGTGGCGACGGATTGGTTGACCGACTTGATCAGATTGAGTATCGGCTGGAAAACGGGAATGGTGACGGTGTTGGTTAGCGTCAGCCCTTGAAACGCACCGGAGCTGTAGGCAACGGATGCCCGGTTGACGAATTGAGCCGGATTAGGCAGGGCGGTGGAGGTAAACTGGAAGGTAACCGTGGTGCTGGCTCCCG
Organism: Bacillota bacterium; assembly: GCA_023391955.1. Classification (GTDB taxonomy): domain Bacteria; phylum Bacillota; class Bacilli; order Paenibacillales; family NBRC-103111; genus Paenibacillus_AR. The sequence goes on from JAEWAA010000219.1 coordinate 17,076, forward strand.
GTCCAAGGGTGCCGATGGGTATACCGCTGGCAGGATTGCCCGAGGGCTGGGGGGTGCCGTTTACGGTTACTGAGCCTGGAACAAATACTCCTCCGCTGGGCCCAGGATCGGTAACAATCACATTGGTGACGGCAGCGATGCCGTTGTTGGTGACGACGGTGGTATAGGTAATGGGCTCCCCAACGGTAACGTCCGGGAAATTGGCGCTTTTGACCGCCGTTACATTGGGCAGCGCCACAGGAATGGTGACGGTGTTGGATACAGCCGAACCGGACGAGGTTCTGCCGTCAGGCACGGTAAAGGTGTAGGCGGATGAAGCCTGGTTGTTCAGCTGCGGCGGAGAAGGCAGGCTCTGCACCAGCACCTGGAAGGTAACGATTGCTGATGAGGAGGGCGCAATGGAACCCACGGAAACGCCGGTGGCGATGTTGGCACCCGGTACAGTCACTCCGTTCACCGTCACACTGTTCGGGACAAAGGTGGTGCCGGCGGGAATCGGGTCAGAGACCGTGGTGGTGGCCGCAATATTCCCGGAATTGCTGGTCTGGATGGTATAGGTTACAGTGCTGCCTACTGTAGCATTGGAGGTATTGGCGGTTTTGGCAAGCACAAGAATGGGTGAGTATACAGGGATTGCTACGGAATTGGACGGGATGACCGCAGAGGTGACCGGCCCCCCCGGTATGCTTTGGAAGTTGAAGGAGACGTTGGCGGTATTTACGGTTTGCTGGTTCTGGGGGGAGGAGGTAATCTGGACGCTGTATGCCACGGTGAAGGAAGCGGAAGGTGCCAGTGTACCTAAGGA
>JAEWAA010000278.1 GCA_023391955.1 Bacillota bacterium
GACCGAGGATCCGTTATGGGAGGCAAAACAGCCGGTTTTTGTGTGGTTGTGGCCAAATAAGAGATGCTGTGTCCGCAAGATGTTCAAACATAAGTTTGGTGAGTAAATAGCGGATTGTCGGTCCGTAACATGCCAGAGCGAAGCTACACACCCTCGAATTCTATCGGATAGCACAGTATGGTGCCGCGTGTATGTATGAGTTTGCAGCCAGCCTATAGAAACAATATGTACCGTGGGGTATGTTTTTTGTAATCCAGATAGGCCGGGCCGAACAGGCTGGGCAGGAGCTTCTCCTCCTCCAGGATCTGCTGGTGAAGAATGAGAATACAGCATATGGCAGCAAGGCATATCACAATGTTGGGCATCGCCAGGGCACTGCCCAGGTAAAGCAGGTCGAAACCTACAAAAGCGGGATTCCGGCTGATCCGGTATACCCCCTGCACCACCATGGCCGTTTGCTGGTTCTCCTCCACACCTGCCCGCCAGTTATCCCGCATGGTGATTAAGGCGGCAATAAAAAAAGCCACACCGATGACCATCAGGAAAACACCGGTAGACCGTACGTCCTTCGGAAGGGAAAACCCGCCCAGATATCCGGACAGCCCTGCGCTGGTGTATTGGATCACCGCCATTATGTAAGTGGCAGCCACCAGAGCGGTTTCCACCCGTTTGGTTCGGGCCGGTTTTTGCCCTCTGGCCAGGCGGTTGGTACGGATGCCTTGTTTGGCCAGCTGGAACTGCTTATAGAAGTATGCCAGATAAAACAGGGTCATGCAGAAAACAGCTGCAATGTTGAAGACCATGAGGTTGTTGGTTTCCTCCTTTCCTGTAACAGAAATACAGCCCATCCCGGGGAATCACGCCTGCATTCTGAGGTCCGTGCTTCTTCCGCTGAGATGGGCTGCTTACGTTTATTTGTTCTGGAGAATCGTTTCCCAGAAGGAGGGATCCTCCTGGCCCAGCCGCCATGCGGCTACTCCGACCAGGTCGTACTTTTTGGCAAGCTCGAGCCGTGCTTTGACCGATTCCTGATTTTCCAGCCAGAACACCCGCTTGTTTCCGTCATCGCCGTAATATTCCACCTTGTATTGGTTAAAGGTTTTGTCCCAGGTGGAGACAGTTGGTCTGGAGGCCATCAAGGCCTTCAAATCCCGGGAGTAGAGGGCTTTATTTCCTAATAACCCGCCGTTGGCATCCAACGTCCATTCGCGCACATAGAAGGGGATACCCAGGATCAGCTTGTCCCGGGGAATTCCGTAGGACAGGAACTCTTCAATGCCTTCCTCCACCCACTGCAAACCCGCAACCGAACCGGGCACGGTACTGCCGGAATAATGCTGGTCATAGGTCATGGTAATGACATAGTCCACGATGCTGCCCAGCTTTTCATGATCGAAGGCAGTGAGATGGTTCCACTTGACGCTGCCGCGGGGCAGATCCACGGAAATCTTGAGCCCTTGCTGATGGGCGGCGGCAGTCAGATTGGTGATGAAAGTCGTGAATGCTGCCCGGTCCTTGCCATTCAGGCTTTCAAAATCCACGTTGATCCCGTCCACACGTAGCTGGGCGCTTTTGGCTACCAATGCCGAGATAAAACGGGCTTGGGCATCCTTGTCCGCCAAGAATTGGCTGGTCAGGGTGCTGTCAAATTGATTGCTGACCAGCGGATGCACCTGGTAACCCCGGCTACGAAGAAGGTCCACAGTCTCCTTGCTGGAGGCGTCCTTCAGCTTGCCGGTGGCATCTTCCAAGGTGAACCAGCTGGGGGAATCCACATCGAGTCCCATCAAGTTTGAGGTTTGGGTGTCGATGGTGCTTTTGGCGGAGGAGCCGTTCCAGCTCCATATCTGCAGCGCGCGGAAGTTATTCCAGAATTTCATCCCTTCCCTGCTGCGGATGGAGGCATTGGAGTAATAGGAGGCGTAGCTTAACGCATCGCTGAGCTTGTTATATTCGCCGATGAGATTGCTGTTCTGGTATACGGTATAGGTAGGATAATTATTCCATATGGTCTTGCCGTTGAGGCGGATGGAGGAATGTCCCCACAGCCGGGCATAGTCTGCAGCCTGATCCAGGCTTACAAATTCGTCCAGGAAGTTTTCGTTCTGATACACCTTGTATTCCTTGAAGTTGGTAAAGACGGTTTTCTTATCCGCGATCCGGACAATCTGGGAGCCGCCCCACTTCAGGGCTTCGTTCACTGCATCCTCCAGATAGGCGAAACGCCAGCTGTCCTGGGAGTAGGTTCCCTGGTAAACCTGGTAAGCCGGCTGGCCGCTGCGGAGCTCCGCTTTTTCCTTGCTGCTCAGGTTGTCCCAGATCCAGTGGTTATCCGACAGGTCGATGATGTGCGCGCCGCCCCATTTCCGGGCTTCGGCAATGGCTGCATTGAGGGTGGTAAAGGACCAGCCGTCAAGAGTGGCATCCCCTTGATATACCCGGTAGCGGGGGTAGTTGTTCCATACCCATCCGCTGCCCTGGAGATCGCGTACGCTGGAGACTCCCCATTTGGCAGCTTCGGCCACGGCTTCCTCCAAGGTGCGGAAGGCACCGTCAGGAAGGGCATAATCCAATTGATAAACCTGGTAGCGGGGGTAATTGTCCCATTTCCATGCGCCGGTGCTGATTTCCTCCACACGGCTGGCATAGAAGTATTGGGCATACGCGACAGCTTGGTTGTAATCCTGGAATTCCTTAACGGGCTGGTCGAACTGATAAACCCGGTACTTGGTTGTTTTGTCCGCCGCGGCAAGTCCTTGGGTGGGGGCCAGGAAGGGAACGGCAATGGCGCAGGCTAATGAAACGGCTAATCCTTTATACATCCAATTCCTCATGCGTCACTCCTCTTTCTACCAGTTTCTACTCTATTAAACGGCAGAATGATAGATTTGTTGCGCAGGAAAATATGGAAATTTTTTGTCATCAAAAAAAGCCCCTCATGTCTTTTGCGACATGAAGGGCTTTGGCTGTAGTGGAAACGTTTATACCGCGACTCTGGCGATCATTTCATCCTCAATATCCAGGCTGATCTGGCTCCGGAACACCTGAAGCCCATGCTCCTTGTACAGATATTGCTCAATTGCCTCCAAAATGGTGGCTTCGATGATGTACTGGCTCCGGCCCATAGCGGTGACTTCCGCGGAATATCCCAGATCGTCATCATACATCAGCTGCACTTCCACGGCCTCCGGCCGAATTTGCTTGCGCAAGGCCGTGTTCAAGCAGATGGCATTCATAATGTCCTGCTCATTCAAAACCATGAATTAGTACCTCCGGTCGCTGTAGCGTTTTCTCCGGAAGTAGCTGATCAGGCTGCGGACGGCCATGATAACGGCAAGGATGGCGAAGACGTTAACGAACAGGCCCAGCATTTGGCCCAAAAAGCCCATATTGCCGAACAAACCGCCAAACATCAGACCGGCAAGGCCGCCCAGGAACAGGCCTCTGGCAAAACCGCCGCCGAAAAAGCTGCGTTTGGGTGTGGTGGATGCAGCAGTTCCGGGTGCTTTGGTGTTGGAGTCGGGGGTAGTTTTGTTCACGCCTGTATTGGATTTGGGTGCGGGCGCCTTGTAGCTGCCCTTGGGCGATCTATAGGCTTTGGCATAAGAAGCGGCTTCCGTCTGGACCGGTAACACGGTAGCCGTAACACCGAATGCCAAGGATAAGCAAAGAACAAGCTTGATGATTTTTCTCATAATGCTGCGATTTCTCCTTTGTAGGTTAGTGTGATGTTTAGCACTTTTTTCATTTTACTCATACGGATAGAATGTGATGCGGTTTCACTATTGATGCACATTTGCTAAAATAAGTGATATTGGTTTATAGACAGGACGGTGACTGGATGGATAGCATTGGTTTTGCTGACGCATACGTGACTTATTTGGCCCATTTTCACGGAACCAGGGACTATTTTGAATGCCATGAGCTGCTGGAGGAGCATTGGAAAGAGGAGCAGGACCCGCTGCTGAAGGAGGTTTGGCATGGTCTTATCCAGGTGGCGGTATCCTTGTACCATGAACGCCGCGGCAATCTGCCGGGTGCCAGGAAGATGCTGGAGCAGGCGGTTATCCACTTGACGAACGTCAGCCCGGAGCGGGCGGGACTTGATCCGGTGAAGCTTCTGGAGCTGCTCCGCACCCGGTATGACGCGCTGACGCAGGACTATGGGGCTGAGGTGGAAACCAGGGTCTTCAAGGATATGGCACTGCCTTTTCTAGACGGCGGTCTTCTCCGGGAAGCCATGGATCTGTGCAAAGCCTGGGGCTGTGAGTGGGGCAGAAGAAGCCCCATGAATGAGGATATGCTGGTGCACCGGCATCTTCTAAGAGACCGGACGGATGTGGTGGCGGAGCGGGCCAGGCAGCTTGCTCTGCGCAGGCAATCCCCGCAGGACGTAACAGAGAGGGATGACATATGAACGGTGCAGCAGGTACCAAGGTCCTCATCGTGGATGATGAGCCGAATATTGTGGAAGTGATCCGGCTGTATACGGAGCATGTAGGGTATACCCCCATTGTTCTGAACTCCGGCAAGGATGTGGTCAAAACGGTGGAGGAGGAGCGTCCCGATCTGGCGGTGCTCGATGTGATGCTGCCGGATATCAGCGGGTTTGATCTTTGCCGCGGGATCCGGGCTTTGCCGGAGCCGCTCAATGAGCTACCTATTATTATGCTGACGGCCAAGGGGGAATCCATTGACAAGCTCCGCGGGTTCAACCTGGGTGCAGATGATTATATGGTGAAGCCGTTTGATCCCAATGAGCTGGTGGCTCGTATGAAGGCGATTTTGAAACGGGCCAAAAGCGCGGGCACTCGCAAGGAAACCAAGCAGCCGGAGCGCCGTGTCCTGGAATATCCGGGGCTGCTGGTGGATCTGGAGCAATACAAGGTGGCTGTGGACGGAGAGCGGGTAGAGCTGACACCCAAGGAGATTGAGCTGCTGTATTTTATCGCGTCCTCGCCCGGGCGGGTATACACCCGGGAGGAGCTGCTGGAGCAAGTATGGAAGTTCGATTTTGCCGGAGGGACCCGTACGGTGGATGCCCATGTGAAGAATATCCGGAAGAAGCTGGGGGTTTGCCCGGCCTGGACTATCCAAACCTTATGGGGGATCGGGTATTCCTTTGAGGTGGAACGGACATGATCCGGAAGCTGAGGCAGAGTTTGTATCTGAAGCTGTTTTTCTCCTTTCTGGCCACATGCATTCTGTTTTTTCTGGCTTTGGCGGTGTTTTGGAGCAATTATTTCTCGGAGCTGTTCTATAAGGATAAGAAGCAGCTTTTGGTGGACCGTTCGGCAGATCTGATGCAGGTGGCAAAAAGCTACCAGGAGGGCAGCTTTTACAGCCGTGAGCTGCGGATTTCCATGCGGCTGATCTCCCGCAGCTTTAACGGCCAGATCTGGATTATGGATCAGACGGGCACGATCATTTACAGCACGGATCCCTCAGGGGAGGGGCAAACCCTGCCCAAATCCCTGCAAAGCGCCTTCAGCAAAGCCTTAAGCAATAACCGGGATTTCTTCGTGGAGCATCTGCCGATAGGTCCCCCCGGTAGGCCGGAAGGGCCTAATGGTCCCACCCAGCGGAAGAGCAGCTTTCTTATCTATTACATGCCCCTCCAGCTGAACGGGCAGTCCACGGTGGCCTTTTTCCATACGCCGGTGGAGGATATTACGGATGTAGTGAATGCAGTCCGTTGGAATATCTGGGTGCCGCTGATTTTTTCCCTGATTGCCGTAGGTCTGATTCTGTATATTATCAGCCGGAAGCTGGCGCGGCCGCTCCAGGAGATGAACCGGGCTTCCCTGGCGGTGGCGGAGCGGAATTTCAACATCCGGATCCCGGAGGGGTCAGACGACGAAATCGGCCAGGTGGCGAAAAGCTTCAATATTATGATTGAGGAAATGGAGCGCTGGGAGGATTCCCGGCAGGATTTCCTGGCCAATGTCTCTCATGAGCTCCGTTCACCGCTGACAGCGCTGCGTGGTATGATTATGGCGATGAAGGACAATGTGATTCCGCCGGACAAACATGCGCGCTACCTGGACATCTGCGATATGGAGGTGCAGCGGCTGGGCCGTTTGGTGGACGAGCTGCTGGATTTGGCCCGGATCCAGAACGGCACAGATATTTACCGCTTCGAGCCCGTGCCGGTTGTGAAGAAAACCCGGGAGGTGCTGGAGCTGATCGCTCCAACCGTTAAAGCTAAGGGTTTGGTGCTGGAGGTGAAGGAGCCCGAAGCGGAGGAGGAGCGCCAGGCGCTGGTCAGGCTGGACCCGGACCGGTACGCCCAGATTCTCAACAATCTGTTGCACAATGCCATCAAGTTTACGCCGGAGGGCAAGCGTATTACGGTGACTATGCATGCTGCTAACGGCCGGTTTGAGGTCAGCGTGGCGGATACGGGCAAAGGAATGACGGAGGAGGAGGTCAAGCGGATCTGGGAGCGTTTCTACAAGGCTGATCCTTCCCGCGCAGGCAAGGATGGAGGCGGAACCGGCTTGGGCTTGACCATTGCCAAGCATCTGGTTAGTGGTATGGACGGCCAAATCGGGGTAACCAGCATGCCAGGGGAGGGGACTGTTTTCACGCTGCATTTCCCGTTGGCTGCTTCGGCTTAATGCCACGCGATTGCTGGAGATGTGGTACAGGGCAAGAGAGATTCTAACGGCGGTCAGAGACGCTATTTCGGCAAAAACACCACTTTTAAAATTCTAACGGCGGCCAGAGATGCTATTTGGATCAAGCAGCCTGTTATAAACGGGTTTTGAGCACAATAGCGGCTTCTGCTTCCGTTAGATTTTTTGAACCCCCATTTTGGAGCGAATAAGGGCTTCCACTTCCGTTAGGATTGCTGTCCGGAAAAATCCCCATCATTTCACATCTTTTTTACAAATCATGCATACCTGCTTCAAAGTTGTCCGCTATCCTGACGATATCGTCAGGATTTTTTTTTGTGAAAATACGCTGTACGGCGTATTTTCCATTCGGAGGAGTTTGTTTTGGGTTGAACATGGAGGAGAGGGGGACTTCACTATGCGTAGGAAAAGCTACATAGTCCTTCTTTTTTTGGCGGCCTGCGGGCTCCTTGCTGTGGCCGGCTGCATAAACCGGTTGGAGTCCCGCACGGCGGCCCCGTCCATATCTCCATCCGTGAGCCCTGCAGGAACCCCGGCGCCGTCGGCGACGCTGGAGCCGATCCAAAGCCTGCCGGAAGCGGATATGGTCCAATTCTTTCATTTCCTGCTGGAGATGGACGACAAACCGAAAACAACCCTGACCAAAATGCAAGCGGAGGCGGTGCTGCCACTAGTCAGACAGAATGTGGAAAAAGGAACCATGGACGAGGAAGACAAAAAGGCGATTTTGCACACCTTCGGGGAGGAGCAAATGGCCTTTTACACCGTTTGGATCAACCGGGGGAATGATCCCGGAAGAGGCAAACCGCCGGATAACCGCAGGGATGGCGGCCTTACGGATGAGGAATGGCAGCGCTGGAAGCAGGATTGGATGCACCGGACGGACCAGGCACATCCCGAGCATCCGGGAACGGACGCTTCCGGCCCGCCTGCCGTTACGATTTCTCCCGGTCCGGATGGAAACGGCCCCGGAGCCTGGGCGGCAGGGGAAAAGAATGTGGAGCAGCTGCTTCTGGAGCGGCTGGAACAGAAAATTCAGCTTTGACAGTTGGACAAAACGGATAATCGCGGTGTTTTAGGAGGCGGAAGGATGAATTGGTTAAAACGAAATAAACGATGGCTGCTCATGGCTCTGGTTGTGGTGGTCTGCGGGGGCGGGACATGGCTTTATTTGGGTCAGCGTGAGGCTTCGGGAAGCAGCAAGGATACGGAGCTGACAGCCAAGGTCACCAAAGGGGATATCCGGTCCTCGGTGACAGGCACGTCCCAGCTTCAGCCCAAGGAAACCAAAACCATTCAGGCTCCTGCCGAAGCAGTCATCAGTAAGATCAATTTGACCCGCAATATGGATGTCAAAAAGGATGATGTCCTGGTAGAGCTGACCAGCGCTACCTTGAGCAATAACATGACTAAGGCGCAAGCCACCTTAGCTACCTTGGAAGCGAATTTGAATGATGTTACGGAGCAAATGAACGCCCTGACGACTGTATCACCTATCAGCGGTGTAATTACTCTCGCCAATGGATTGGATGCCGGGGTGGAGCTGAACCGCAAGGCCAAAATCGGCACGGTTTCCGACAATACCAAGCTGGTAGTGACGCTGCCCTTTTTGATGGAGGATGCCCAGCAGTTCCAAACCGGAGAATCCGTGGAGCTGACCATCGACAGCTTCATGATGACCAAAACTGGCAAGGTCACCAATATCGGCAAGGACCCTAAGCCGGATCTAAAGGGCAACCGCCTGCTGGATGTAGAAATTACCGTGGAGAATGACGCCACTATGGACGCAGGGCTGAAGGTGACCGGCAAGATTACGACCGCCACCGGCACAGCGGAGTCCCGCAAGGAAGGAACCTTGGCCTATAGCCAAACGGTGAATATTCTGGCCGGGGTGGCCGGCACCGTTGAGCAGTTGAATGTGAAAACCGGCGATTATGTGCAAAAGGGCCAGCTGATTGTGGTCATTGCCAACCCGGATATCAACAACGATTATCTGACCAAAAAGACGAATTATGACCAGCAGCAGCTCACCATCGACACCCTGCAGGAGCAGTTGGATGCCCTGACCATAAAGGCGCCCTTCGACGGTGTGTTCTCCACCGACTTTGTCAACCAGCGGACCAATATCCTGACCACACTGGTGCCGGGAACCAAGGTGACCAGCGCAACCCAGTTCGGCGGTGTGGCCAGTATGGAAACCATGACTCTTGCCATTCAGGTGGATGAGCTGGATCTGCCCAATATTAAGGTCGGCATGCAGGTGGATGTGAAGGTGGATTCCATCAAGAACAAAACCTATAAGGGTGAAGTGACCCAGGTATCCACTGTCGGCACGACGACAAATGGCGTTACATACTATGATGCGGTGGTAACCGTGTCCAAGCCGGACGGGTTGAAGTACGGCATGACCGCAACCGGCGAGATTCTGATCCAGAATAAACAGGGGATCCTCATGATTCCTCTGGAAGCCCTGCAAAGCCGGGCAGGCAAATATTACGTGAAAATCAAAAACGAGGACGGCACCTACGAGGAACAGCATGAGATTAAAATCGGCATCCGCAATAAAACCAATGTGGAAGTAACCAATGGTTTAAGCGAAGGTCAAACCGTTGTGATCCCTATCCAAACCAAAACCCAATCCATGAGCGCCGATGAAATCCAGAAGCTGCGGCAGCAATTCCAGCAGGGCGGTCAAAACGGCCAGGGGATGCAGATCGATCCGGCTATGATGCAGCAGTTCCAGGAACGGATGCAGCAGGGCGGTGGCGGCGGTACACGGCAAGGCGGCACTACCGGTGGCGGAGGAGCCGGAGGCGGTGCTGGAGCAGGCGCAGGCGCCGGGGGCGGTGGTCAGCGTTGAGCGGGAAACCCAATATTATTGAGCTGACCAATATAGTCAAAACCTATACCCGTGGTACGGAGGAGCTCCATGTATTGAAGGGAATTACCCTTCATGTGCAGGACGGTGATTTCGTTGCCATTATCGGACCCAGCGGTTCAGGCAAATCCACCCTGATGAATACTATCGGGCTACTGGATGTGCCCACCTCGGGAAGCTATGTGCTGGATGGGGTGAATACCCTGGGGCTGTCCGACAACAAAATGGCGGAGCTGCGCAATCATAAGATCGGATTTATCTTCCAGCAATTTAATCTGCTGCCCCGGCTGACCGCGTTGGAGAACGTGGAGCTGCCCCTGATCTATTCGGGTATATCCCGTGCAGAGCGCCGGGAGAGCGCACTGGACATGCTGGATAGTCTGGGAATGAAAAGCAGGGCAGGTCACAGGCCCAGTGAGCTGTCCGGCGGCCAGCAGCAGCGGGTTGCCATTGCCCGGGCGCTTGTGTCCAAACCCTCTCTGCTTTTGGCGGATGAGCCTACCGGTGCCCTGGATTCCAAAACGGGCAAGGAAGTGCTGGAGCTGATGCTGGAATTGAACAAACGGGGCAATACCATTGTCCTGATTACCCATGATCCCGGTATCGCCGAACATGCCAGCCGTGTGGTGGCCATCCGGGACGGCGAGCTGACCAGCGACCACCGCAATGACGGCGTTCGGAAGGAAGCCAAGCAGGATGAGGCGGTGTTGAAATGAAAATATGGGAATTAGTCCGTATGGCGCTGCGCACGGTAATTTCCAACCCCATGCGCTCCATCCTGACCATGCTGGGTGTGATTATCGGGGTGGGTTCAGTTGTTGCGCTGGTTGCCATCGGCCAAGGCTCCACCGCCAAGGTTTCTGATGAAATCTCCGGTTTGGGGACGAATCTTCTGGTTGTCAATATCCAGAATACCGGTCGGGCAACCCAGCTCAATTATGAAGAGCTGATGCAATTGGAGCAGTTTCCGGAATTCAACTGGGTGGCGCCCACCATCAGCAAGGGCAGCTCCAATGTGAAATATGACCGGACCAAAGCCTCCTATTCGGTAATCGGAACCAATGACCGGTATGGCAGCATGAACAAGGTAACCATGGCCTCCGGCCGCTTTATCGCAGAGCCGGACCTGGAGTTCCGGAACAATGTGGTGGTGCTGGGCAGCGATGTGGCCAAAACCTTCTTCGGGTTTTTGGACCCGGTAGGGCAAGAGGTCAATATTGACGGTGTGGTGTTTTCGGTAATCGGCGTCATGGAGCAGAAGGGCAAGAACATCAATAATACCTCCATCGATACTACGGTCATCATGCCTTTGACCACTGCACAGCGTCAATTTAAGCTGGGAAGCCTGCGTACCACCTATGTGGAGGCGGCATCCAAGGATGATGTAGTCACAGCGGAGCAAACACTGAAGGATTATTTATATTACAAATTTAAGTCCGACAGCGGATACGAAATTCTGAACCAGAATGAAATGATGAAAACCCAAGAAGCCATTGCGGCACAAATGTCATATATGCTGGCCGGGATTGCCGCGATTTCCCTTTTAGTCGGCGGGATTGGCATTATGAATATTATGCTGGTTACGGTTAGCGAACGTACCCGGGAGATTGGGATCCGCAAGTCTATCGGAGCGAAACGGAGAAATATTCTGTTCCAGTTCCTGGTGGAATCCATTGTGCTCAGCGGTCTGGGCGGTCTGATCGGACTGCTGGTTGGCATCGGGATATCCTATGGAATCGAATACTTCAACAGCTCCATGCCTACACAGGTTTCCCTGTGGGTGAGCCTGGCAGCTTTTCTGTTCAGCGTATTGGTCGGGGTGCTATTCGGTTTGTACCCGGCCAACAAAGCCTCCAAGCTGCGCCCCATTGATGCCCTTCGTTTCGATTAATACCTGGTATAACAGACTAGCTTAAAAGCAAGCCCACAGGAGGTAGAACCCTTTGACGAAAAACCAGCTATTCAACAAGCATAAGCGGATTTGGAGCGGTGCCTTGGCTTTTGTCCTGGCACTGGCCATGCTGCTCCCGGTATGGGGGAACAAGGCGGAAGCCGGCAAGGAAGGCGTGTTCCTGGATTCCAGTGTTTACTATACCTTGGAGAAGGTCCAGTTGTCCGCCGGAAGCGAAAAAAGCTCCTTCCGCTTTACAGTGGAATTGGTGAATGATTCGGATTATGTAGTAGATATGAACCAATATGGAGTGGCGGTCAGGGATGAAGCCGGCAACCGTTATGGTGTGGAATTGACGGAGAAAATCAGCTCCCGGGTTCCTGCCCATAGTACCAAGCAGGTGAAGTATTCCGCCAAATTACCCGCCAACGTCAGTCTGGACCAACTAAAGGTGGAAATATATGCCTGGGATATGAAGGTCAGCGGTTATATCCGCTCCATCGGCATGCTTTCTGTTGCTGCCGCGGCGGAAGCCAGCCAAACAGCGAAACCGGCGGCTATCGTGTCGCTGGGTGAAGTGGACAGCAGCTATGCCACCGATGCGTTGGTAAACTTCGAATTGCAGCGGGCGTACCATGCTTATGCCAAAGATAACTGGAACGTGTATGCAGAGCTGACGGTTGAGAATCTGGGAACCGGCAGCTTCAAGCTTCCGACTGCGCTGCAAGTGGGGCTCAAAAACGCAGATGGATTGACCTTCAGCGGCTCCGTTATGTACGGCGGCGATGTTATGCTTCTGCCGCACCAGAAAACCACAGTGGTGCTGGAATTCCCGGTAGGGGAGCTTTCCCTGAACGGTGCATTGTCCATTGATTTCAGCAAAAAGGCAGCTGCAACTTCTGCGAACAGCGGCAATAATACATCCAACACTGCCTCAGGCACTGCCGCAAGCAGCACCGCTGCCTCCACCTCCAGCACCGCTGGGGTTCTGGAATCCCTGCCCATCGGCGGATATATCACCGCATACAACCAGGGAGAGCTGCAAGCCGACTCCTCCAACCGCAGCGGACTGACCGCAACCGTTGAATCGGTGAGCGTAGCTTCAAGAGCGGACGGTGTCTCTGCAGAAAGTGTCTATACCCTAAAGAATGACGGTAGCAAGGCTGTCAGTGTGCCTGCTTTGACCGCTTTCTACCAGTCGAATGGCAGCACCTTGACTGTCCCCGCTGAGGATTCCGCGTCCCATCCGGATTACCTGGCCCCGGGGGAAAGCACTACCTATTATTACAGCGGAGTTCTGCCCACCGGCATTGACAGCTCGGCAGTACAGCTGGTGGTGATGGAGGCAAAATCCGCCTCTGTCAGTGTCCCTGTATTTGTCGCCAATCTGCCTGCTGATGCTGGAACCGGTGCACCCGTGGAGAGCGGAAGCTCTATCTATGCCACCTCTGTAGGCAAGCTGGAGATCAACTTGAATGCTTCGTACCGCCTAAAGAGCGGCTCCGGAGATGATATCCTGATGAGCGAGGTTCAATTACACAACCCGCAATCCGAATCCGTTAAGCTTCCGGCACTCTACGGCGGTTATTATGACGGCAAAAACACGGTGGATGCCACCGTCAAGGCGGTGCAAACCTCCGCTTACATCAATGCGGGCCAAAAGGCGACCCTGTATGTATTCGCCACGGTCCCCTACGATATGGAAATGTCCTCGGGCAAGCTGATTCTGGGCGAAGGCACAGAAAACGGCGGCACCGTTTCGAAAAAGAAGGAATGGCTGCGTGTCAATTACATGCTCCAGGATGAAGCCGTTTCTACAGTGACCCTAAACAATACCTGGATGGTGTCCGATCCCAGCCGGGTGTCTACAGGGGCGGTAGTGGAGGTCAAGCAATATACAAGTCTAACCAAGGGAGATTCCAGTGACACGGTAGCGGTGCGAATTAACCAGAAGAATCTGATGAACCGTAGCGGCAGCGTAGTGCCGTATGTAGGTTACCTGGAAACCTCCAATGGTGAGGTTTACGAGCTAACAGCCTCCACACCGACAGGAAAGCTGAACAAGGATGGCCAAGCCATGACCACATTGTACGCGACATTGCCATTCGGTGTGTTGGACAAAAATGCGCATGTAGTTTTTGGGCCGCAAATCAAAGACCAGATATTCTCGCCCGCCCATAAGTACAAATTCAGCGTTTCGTCCAATCAGCCTGGACCGCTGAATGGGGAAACGTGGATTATTAATGAATCGGTTTTCCCCTTTAACGTTAAAATCGGCGCCATGGAAAGAGTGATGAGCTCCGGCGGATATTTCTTTAAATTCCGGTACAAGCTGGAGAAATTAAGCGACACCCTGCATAATTCCACAAATCGCTCCTTGTATTTTGAGGTGGAGGATGCAGAGAATGTCATTGTGAAAACCTTCGATATTCCTCTTGAGGGCACAGGCTCCTTCCAGAGCACTGACGATGTGGACGTGAAGCAATCCCTGCAAGTTCCGTTGTCGGATATCAAGGACTTGGACAGCTTCACCGAAGGAAACCGCATCAAGGTCTATGAAAAATTCGAGAACGCCGTGCGGTATCTTGGAGAAATAACGATTAATTTGAATTAACAGCTTTGCCGTGAGGCGGGGCACAGGTTACAGGTCTGTGCCTCGTCCTATTTTACTTGGGGGGAGCTTGATGAGCATTCACTTGAAAAAGATAGCCTCATGGATTCTGGCCGCTCTTTTAGTCATACCGGCTTCTGTCTCCTATGCAGAGGATCATGTTGAGCCCGTATTGGAGCTAGGGACAAGTCCAATTGTCACGAATGCGGTATTCCGGGATGTAGGCAACCACTGGGCGGCTAACGCCATATATAATATGACCCAATATGGCATAATAAACGGTTATGACGACTCCACCTTCAAGCCGGGTAATAGCATGACACGTGAAGAGTTTGCCGCCTTATTGGCAAGGTCCTTTTCCTTGGAATGGAACACGGGCAACCGGGTATCCTCCTATACGGATATCCAGCCGGACAGATGGTCTGTCCCCTACATTGAGGCCGTCCGCGGGGTCTATCCTAATCCTGCGTTAGGAGAGGAGACAGAATATAAGCCCGCAACACCTGTTACGCGCGAAGAATTTGCGGCTGCGCTGGTACGGATACTGGGATATACCGGACCGCAGCGGACGGATCCGGCTGCTTTGGATAGCAC
>JAEWAA010000306.1 GCA_023391955.1 Bacillota bacterium
GGCTTCGCCTCGCCGCCCCACGCGCTGCTGCGCTCCGGCTTGCCGCCGCTCCGGCGTCCGCCTTCCTTCGGCGCGGCCGCTCCCTTGCCGCCTCGCCGCGGCGCCCATTCGCCTGCGCTTCGGCCTCCGCCTCCGCCCCTGCGCGCGCCTTGGCCGCGCCCTGCCGGACGGGCTCCGCCGCCACCGGAAGCGCTGCGCTTGCGGCCGCTATCGCCGCCGCTCCTGCCGCTGCCGCTCTCCAGCGGATCATAATCCTCATCCATCATCCCGGAAGCCTGGATGTTGAACTCCTCCATGCTCCGGCGTTTCAGCGTCATATGAATGCCCCGCTCAATCTTTTCCAACAGACCACGGTCCTTGGCTGCCACCAGCGTAATGGCTGTGCCGCTTTGTTTGGCCCGGCCGGTCCGTCCGATACGGTGGATATACCATTCCGGGTCCAGGGGAATATCGTAGTTGAACACGTGGGTGACCCCTTCCACGTCCAGACCCCGGGCGGCCACATCCGTCGCCACCAGATATTGCAGATCGGCCTTGCGGAAGCGCTCCATCACCTGCTCCCGCTTGGACTGGGTCAGGTCGCCGTGCAGCTCGTCCACATTGAAGCCCTTATCCTTCATGGCTTCCGTCAGCTTGCTGGCGCGGAGCTTGGTGCGGCAGAAGATCACCGCCAGGAACGGCTGGTAAACCTCCAGCATGCGGAACAAGGTGGCTTGTTTGGCGCGGTCCGTAGTTTCCACCACAAATTGGCGGATTTCCTCTAACGTCACCTGCTTGCCTTGAATCCGCACATCCTGCGGCTGCTTCATATAATTCCGGGCCAGCGCTTTCACCTGGTCAGGCATGGTGGCGGAGAACAGCATGGTTTGTCTGGCATTGGGAAGACGCCGGATAATCGCCTCCACATCCGTCAGGAAGCCCATGTGCAGCATTTGGTCCGCTTCGTCCAGCACCAGCTTGCGCACCCGGCCCAGGTCGATGTTGCCCCGGCGCATATGATCCACCAGACGTCCCGGGGTACATACAACAATAGCCGGATTGCCCTTCATCTTGCGGCTTTGGGCTTCCACGTCCTGCCCGCCGTACACAGCAAGGATACGGGCACCTGCCAGAGGAGCCAGCTTTTTCAGCTCAGCGGTTATCTGCAGGGCCAGCTCCCGGGTAGGGGTGATAATCAGGCCCTGGACATGGGGATACTCCGCGTCGAAATCTGCCAGAAGCGGCAGCGCAAACGCAAGGGTTTTACCTGTACCGGTCTGGGCCTGGGCGATCAAATCCTTGCCGGTGAGCAGAATCGGAATGGCCGCTTCCTGAATGGGAGTGGGCGTCACAATACCCTCTTCCCGGAGCTTCTTAATATAGGGTTGGGAGATTCCCAATGATGCAAAAGGCATTTCGCTCATGTACACGTTCCTTTTCGATTAATATCAGTCATAATGTTCTGCAGGTGAGGCATTCCCTCCGGCTGCCAATCGAAGGCCTTGAAGGAAATAAACTGCATGCCCGCATCCGTAAAAAAGAAAGCAATCCGCCGCACCTGAAGCAGTGCCGTTGCCAGCGTAGCCTGCTTCTGCCCGGTTTCGTCGGTAATCACCGCATGGAACCGGACCACGGCATCCGGATAGGTCAGCTCCAATCCGATACGCAGATCGGGCACCCCTTTCTGATCCGGAGTATCCATCAGCTGTACGGAAATATCGGTATGGGACATCAAGGCATCCCGTTCCGGTCCAAGCAGCTCCGCCTGTGGCTCCCCGGCCTTGATCAGAAACATCATCTCCGTCCGGCCGTTCTGGCTCAGGATTGCCGGAATCAGCCTGTCCTGGGGAAGCTCATGCCCATTGGGGAAAAATTTATCCAAATACGCCTGTTCGGGATGGGACATATTCAACCTCCTGAAGCCGGCAGCGTTTGTTTCGCCGCATCAATCAGACTGTAATAGGCATCGTCATCCTCTTCCAGCCAATCCTCCACCTCGAGGATCTGATCCTCGTCACCGGGCTGGTTCAGGAAGAAAAGACCATAGCTCCACTCTTTCCCTTTTTTGCTTTGCAGCACAATTTCATACGGCTCCTTGTGGCCCTCCACTTCAAACGCCACCTTGCCGACATATCCGTCCGCTTCGGTCAATTCCATGCGGGCATTCAATACCTTCAACTCCATGAGCGGCTCCCCCTGTAACATCTCTCGTCCTTTACAATACCTTGACCGCATCCAAAAAGCAACAAAGGCGCCTCCAAAAGCAAAAACCCCGCACCGCACAGCAGCAAGCCGGGCAGGAACGGGGTCGAATAACAAAACAAGGATGAAGACTTACATCGGTTCAAGCTCTGCGGGGTCCTTCGCTTTTTCCTTCGCCAGAACCAGAGTCAATAACCCGCACAGGCAGAAGAAGCTGGCTGCAAGAATGATGGCTTCGATGGGCAGCACCCCATTTAATCCTGTCCCCAAAAGAGGTCCGATGGTGCCCCGGATGCCGAACAGCATCAGATGCAGTCCGAACACAACCCCCTCCTTGCCCGGAGCCAATCGGAACACATAAGCCAGACAGCCCAAGTCCCATGTGGCATCGGCAAAACCCTGCAGCCCGCTGGCCATAAGCACCGCCGGATACGTTCCGAAGACACCGTAAAGAAGCGTACACATGACGTGACAGCCGATGCAGATGATCATTGCCCGTTTGGGACCGTACCGGTCAATCACCCTGCCCATAAAGAAATACGCCAGGAGCAGAAGGGCAAAGTAGCAGATCCGCACAATCCCGATGTCCATATTGGACAGCTCCAGACGCTGCACCTGGATGATGTTATACAGCGGGTTGGCCAGCATATTGCCGAAGCCCGAAAAGGTGGTGGCAACCAGAAACAGCACCAGCGGGCGGTTATTCCGCAGAACAGTGAACTGGTCCCGGAAGCGGACCCTTTTACGGGCCACAGCCAGCGGGTCGGGCAGACGCTCTTCCTTTACCATGCTGAAAACTACCATCGATACCGATCCGGTTATGGCTGCGATCAGAAGTGGATAAAAGCTTCCCGCACGGTCAATCCAGATGCCCACGGTAAACGCCAGCGGGATCATCAGGAGCCCCATAGCGACCCGAACATAACCCATAATCCGCCCACGGATATCGGCAGGATAAATCTGCGTCATCAAGGTGGCATACGCCGGCGCCTGGATGCCCTGCAGAAACTGATAGGCCATTGCGATGCCCACAAACACCCACGGAGAAGAGAATAAAGCCGGGATAAAAATCAGAAGCCGTCCGATGATATTGGGAAAGGTGACAAAATACTTGGCCCTGCGCCGCTCCGCCATGCTGGCCCAGATAGGAGAAAACAGCAGCCCTACAGCAGGCGCAGCGCTTAACAGCCCAACCTGAAAGTCCGTCGCCCCGCCGCGGATGGCAATGGGAATGTAGAACTGATTGAATACCACATTAAAAAGACTGAATAAAGCCGCTGCAATGAAATCCCACTGAAAATTGGTTCTGGCCTGCCGGGACATGCGCAAGCCGAGAATCTGTACCGTTGGTATAGCCTCCATAAAACAACTCCTGGTCGCAAATTCGTTAGGGACTGGTTTGATAACAGTCCGTTGTCACCAATAAGAATCGCACAACTGGCGGGATATTTGCAACCATTATAACCGGGCTTTTTCCCTTTGAAACAAAACCGCCATTTTCCCCGTCCGGACCTGAATTTGACAGCAGCGGCGTTTCCAGCCTATTCTAGGGGTAATTCAAATTCAGCAAGCCAAAAAGGAGTCATCATGCAGGAGTCGACCTCTTCTATTGTCCCCATTCAAGAAACGGTGGCGTTCCGGATGTACCGGACCTCCCGGCTGATCCGCCATCTTCATTATATAACCTTCCAGCAGAGCGGCTTTGACCTGACGCCGGAGCAGTGGTTCATCCTCAATAAATTGGCAGTAAAAAGCCCCCAATCCCAAACGGAACTGGGGGACAGCATCATGGATGACCGTCCGAACATGACACGGATCCTGTTGACCATGGAAAAGAAGAATCTCATCTCCCGCCGCGCCGACCATACGGACAAGCGCAAAAGCGAGGTGCATCTTAGCGAGGAAGGCCGCCGGGTTCTGGAAGCCTGCCTGCCCTCCGCCGTCCATGTGCGGGACAAGCTCCGCCAATCCATAGATGAAGAGGATATGCAGGCCTTCTGGCGGGTTATGGATGCGCTGGACCGGAACATGCAAACCTTGTTTGAAGAAGAAAACGATCCAAACCGCCAGGCGGATGCAGAATAAAAGGCAGCTTTACTGCATTACACATCCGCCTTCCGCAGGGTGTCAGCAGGTGAGCCGCGCAGTGCGGAGCGGGCAGGCGAAAGCTGGAACAGAACCGCCAGCAGCACCATGACAACCATAACGCCTCCGAGGAGACCCCACTGAAATTGGACTGGAACCGCCGATTGCCAGGGCCTGAGATCGCTTTGAAGCAGTCGGATAAAGCCTTGCGCACCGGTCAGACCGATCCCCCATCCGGCCAGCAGCCCCATTCCCCCCAGCAAACTTCCTTCCAGCAAAAATGCCCGCCGCAGGAGCCGGGAAGGCACACCTGCACTTCTTAGCATAGCGATTTCCCGCTGCCGTTCATGGATGGAACGCTTCTGTAATACAGCCAGGCCCAAAAGCCCGATGGCCGAGGACAAAGCGGCGAATCCGATAAAGCCGTCCACCAGCCGCTTATTGGCATTGTATTCCCGCCAGCTGTCCAGATACGGAATGATCACCTTTCCGGCCCCACCGGAGGTCAGCCTTTGGGCAATTTGGGCATTCTGCTCCAGCTGTGTCCGGTCAAACTTCAGAAGCAGCAAACCCAAATGGGTCTGATTTCCCCACGGATGGTGATAATCCTGCAGCTTGCTCCAGACCTCCGGATGTACATAAGCAGCTGCATATGCATATTGAACAGCAACATTGTCAGCAGTATTAGGGTCGGCAAAACCCGCAATGGTAAACGTCATGGTAAGATCAGGGGCTGCGCCTTCCGCCACCCGTTCGCTAAGGAAAAAGCCGAGCTCTACTTTGTCTCCCGGCTTGAACAGCTTTTCCGGCTTCCAGTAGGTTTCCGACTGGTTTCCGCCATAATCCCGGTAATGATTCGGCATCACAATATATCCGGGATCGGACATAACCTTCCTCCAAGCCGTCTCATCATCCGCAAACTCCGGCGCCCGGGCCGACAACGACCATTTCCCGTTTGACAAGAGATCAGGACGGACGGGAATCAAGGCTTGGCTATGCCGGCTGTTCCCGCCGGTCATCTGTGGTGCAACCGTCAGCGGTTTTACGTCGGCAGAATCCGAAACAAGCCGGTTCAGAACCTCGTCCTCCTTCAACAGCCGCTCCACTGTCTCTTTTTCCGCAGCCGATTCATAAGGAACAAAACCGTCATAGCCCAATATGGTGCGCACGCCCTGATTGGGATTCATGTTGCCCACGATCAGCCCCCCCAGCCCGGAGGTGAAGGTAATGGCCATCATCCCTACGGCAAACAGCAGCATAACGGTAAAGGAGCGGCCCCGCCGCTGGCTGGCATATTTCACAGCGAGCAGTACGGACGGCCCTGCCTTGGCACTTAACCGCTTCCCCGCTCCGATCAGACAAGCTTGCAGCAGCAGAACCAGAGCAGCTACTGCCATCAGCCATATCCCGGCGAAACCCAGCACATTCTGCGAATCGGCTTGTCCCGGTTTCCAACCCAGTGCCATATACACATGCAGCCCCACAATTCCCGCACATGGCAAAATGATGGCCAAAAGCGCCCCCAGCGCCGCACCGGGCCTCCGCCGGGAAATCTGCATCTCCCGGTTGCCGCCGCGCAATGCCGACACGATGCTGCCTGCCCCTGCACTACGGCTGGCTACAAGCACCAGTACCAGCTGGTAGATGAGCACTGCCGCGATTCCCCCAACCAGCACCGGCACAGGCAAACCCGGGTGGACTGGAATACCGGATGCACCAAGCTCCTGCGCCAGCTCCGTCCCATAGATCATCCGCACCATAGTGTAGCCTCCGGCAAGCCCCATCAGGATTCCGGCCGCACCTGAACATACGCCTAATAACAGAGCCTCCGCTCTGAACAGGCTCCTCACCTGCCCGCGGTTAAGTCCAATAGCCCGCAGCACACCGTACAGCTCCGTCCGGGACTCCGCCAGCATGAGGACGATCTGTCTCAACAAAAACGCGCTGGAAAATATGGCTGTCATGCTGATGATCAGAATGACCGCAACCAAATTGCTTTCAGCCATTCCTTCTGCGTTCATCTTGATATAACGGATGTCAAACAAGCCGTTCTGTTCCGAAAGGATGCTCATTCCCTGAACATTGTCCGACTTATTGATCCGGGAGACCAGTATCAGATTGGTTTCCTGTGTGTTTACTCCCGCGATTCGCCGGGCGTCATCGGTATGAAGCAGCAGGGTGCCGCTTAAGCGGGCGCCGTCCCCCCGGTAGCCGCTTAAGCCTGCCGGTGCCGGTGTTTCCCGGACCACAAACCCGTGGCGCTGCCCGTCCTTGCCGGACACATATACGGCGTCCCCGGCCTTGACGCCCAATTGTCCTGCCGTTTGTTCGTCCAGAATGGCCTCTCCCGGCTTTAGGGGAGAGCTCCACAGCGGGTTTTCCGGGTCAAAAACAGCCGCATCCTTCCACTCGAAGCCCAGCATCTGTGTTTGGGACACGGACAAGACATCCGCACTGGCCTGCTTCTGGGAATAAAGGGTTGCCGCGGTAGACACAGCAGGCAGATAGCGGTAAGGCAGATCGGGCTGCGCTCCGCCTCCTGTGATTTTGGCTGCCGCCTCGGGAGTGAAAACCTCCGTTTGGGCCGGCACCAGCGCCCAATCCACCGGGCCAAAATGCGCCTTTAGCCACGCTTCGCCACTGGTGCGGACAGATCCATAGTGAAAGATGGACATGGTGATCAGCATCGCACCGATCGCTCCCGCCAATGCGCTGAGCAGCGTTTGGCGAAGCTGGCGGCGCAAATATAAAGCACCCATACGCCAGGCCAGGCTATGGTTCAGCATGTTGGCTGCCCCCCATCCTCCACAATCCGGCCGTTGAACATCCGGATCTGCCGGGGCATCCGCTTGGCATGCCGCTCGTCGTGGGTGACCAGGAGCACGGTCATGGCATATTGGCGGTTCAACATTTCCAATAGTCCGATAATCTGCTCTGCCGTGTCTGAATCCAAGGCGCCGGTAGGCTCGTCCGCAAACAGAATGCCCGGCCGTCCCGCTACCGCTCGGGCAATGGCAACCCGCTGGTTCTGCCCGCCGGATAATTGGGACGGGTAAGCGCCGGCTTTATTGGAGAGTCCCACCAGCTCCAGCATCTCCCGGGAACGGGCCTCCGCTTCCTTCCGGCTCATCCCCGCCGCCAGCAGAGGCAGCCGGATGTTCTCCTCCGCACTCAGCACCGGCACAAGATGATAGGACTGGAACACAAAGCCCATTTTGCGCAGTCTGACTTCAGCCAAGGCTTTTTCGTCCAGCGCATTGATGACCTGGCCTTCCAACCGGATCGTCCCGCTGTCTGGGGTTTCCAAGCCGGCCAGCACATGAAGCAGGGTGGTTTTCCCGCAGCCGGAGGGTCCTGTCACCGCGGCCATCTCCCCCTTGCCCAGCTCCAGACTAATCTCCCGCAGGGCTTTGGCCGCCTCCCTGCCAGTACCGTAGGTCTTGTTGACTTGTTCTGCTTTTATCAATGAAAGCTCTCCTCTCCGCTCCCGCCCGGGGCAGGTGATGCCCTCATCATAACAACCCCATGTGAAGCCATCGTCGAGACATTGTGCAGAAGTTGTGCAGATTTAAGTTGGGAGCAGCTGTACAGCTATACAAACGCGGACTGGGCGGAACCCCAGCTCCTTTACATACAGCAAGTGGCCTGCTTCCAGCCAGCTGTAACGGAACTCAGACGACCTTAGACACACTTTTTGTCTCTTTTCTAGCTGTAGCGCTATCTGACGCACCTTTACCCGCCACCAATTTGCCTGCCTCCAGCTGTAACGGAACTCAGACGACCTTAGACACACTTTTTAGCCTTTTTTCTGCTGTTGCGCTCTCTGACGCACCTTTACCCGCCACCAATTTGCC
>JAEWAA010000326.1 GCA_023391955.1 Bacillota bacterium
CCGGTCCACAGCTTGCTGGATATATAGAAATTCATTACCGTTATTCTCCCGGCCCGACGGCTTATTGCGGAAAGCGTATACCAGACGTTGGACAGGGTTATAGTTTTTCCTCAGGAAGAAATATGTCAGAAGGCCTCCGCCCAAAAGACTTACGGCAATACTCGCCAGAGTCAAATTGCGGACCAGCTGGGCTTTTTTCCAATATATCTCGCTGGGGATAATGGAGATGTACTGGAGCTTGGAAACCGCCGAAGGGATATTGAATACCTCGTACTTGTTCCCCCCCGATTTCCAAAAGAACATCCCCCCACCCTCCGGAAGTTTGCCAAAAGGCAGCTCCGAGGAAAGGGTTGATTCCGAGCTGGAGACCAGTACCTTGTTATCGGCGTCTGCAATCAGCACCTGGCCTTTGCTGAAGGCCTGAATATTGTTGATGGCCGTGAGAATCTTGGACTGGTCCACCATAATGACGTTGGCACCGGCTGGTTTGCCGTCCTCGTAATCATAGGTGCTGATATAAGCCAAAGCAGGCACAGAGCCCCCTCTGTCCAGGAGCCGCTTCATGGGCACAAACCCCTTGAACTTGTCCCTGCGGAGGAGGTCAATCCATTCCTCGTAGCTGAGCTCGGAGGACTGGTGGTGCTCATTATAGGCAAACCGGGTATCGCGGTAAATGCCGGGCAGCATTACCGTATCCTGCTTGGCGATATAAACGTAGAATAAGTCCGCCTCGGAATAAGCCGTTTGGTACAAAACCAGATCCTTGGTGGCACTGTGAAGATCATACAGATATTCTTCCGGATAAATATTGTATTTATGCTGGTCCACCAGCTCCCGGACCTTTGTATTCCAGTTCAGCTCGAAGTTGAGGCGCTCCATTGCCTCCACCTGCTTGTCCATCAGCTCCCGCAGCTGCTTCAGCAGCGAGTTGTTGGCCAGATGGATTTCATCGGTCAGCATTTTGCTGGACTGCATGTAAACCAAGGCGCTTAAAATAACCGGAAGCAGCAAAACAGCCAAATACGACAACGTCCACGTCATCAGCACACTGCGGCTGTTAAACCATTTTTTTCGTTGTTTCTCCATCCACATTCTCCCGTCAGTTGGGTTTCCGGCATGAGTCCCCTCTATTGTACATGCAAGCCTAGCGCAAAACAATGTGGCAATTATCTGATGAAATCTTCTTGACTTCATACAAAAAATCAAAATATAATAAACATATGAACAAATGCTCATATATTCATGAAGTTACATAAAGGGGGCGTATCTCTCATGACCACAATTCAATTAGCAGGATTATTCATTGTTTTAAGCTTTTATGGCAGCTACTTTGCTAAACAACGGCTGCAGCACACCCGGGGCATTTCGACGGATAGATTGGGGCGCGGAAGCAAAACCCAAAAAACCTTGGTTATTGAAGTCAGCTTAAAGATAACCACATTCTCAATGGCCGGAGTACAGTTGGGCAGCATTGTAATGGACACCCGGTGGATAGCGTTCATTTCCAGCCATGCCCTCCGGTATACCGGAATTGCAGCCGCTTTGGCAGGTACGATGATTTTTATTGCGGCAATGGCCACCATGAAAAATAGTTGGCGTGCTGGTGTCGATGCGGCTCAAAAAACGGAGCTGGTGACCGATGGGCTTTACCGCTTCAGCCGGAACCCCGCTTTTTTAGGGTTTGATCTGTTTTACCTTGGAATCACACTGGCATTCTGCAATCCGGTGAGCCTTCTTTTCTTGGTTTTGTGTACAGCTCTTCTGCATCTTCAGATTATGGAAGAAGAAAAATTCCTGACTTCCGCTTTTGGCGCGGAGTATGTAAAATACAGAAAAAACACCGGCAGATATGTTACGTTATTTTTAAAGCAGGCCTCTTCCCGGTGAGAATATGGAATGCCGTATTCTTCCCGGCATCCGTTCCGGTCCGGTTATACCCTTCCTGCACATAATGGAAAGGGTCCTTCATCAGTCCTTCCGCGGCCATGGTCGCAAACCGGGTTGAGACCAGCACAGAATGGGGATGAGTTTGGCAAAGGGTTGTTTGGGCAGCCATAATTTCCTGATACAGCTCCGGGTCATCCCGGTGGTTGCCGATGCGCACCAGATAACAGGTCTCCAGCCCCGCGGAGATCATGGCATCGATCATGGAAGTAACCTTGGCTGTATACTCGCCGCCGCCCATTCTTTTGTCCCCGTCGGTTTCGCCCTGGCACCAGACCATAAACTGGCGCTTTATGACGTATCCGTTCTCCACGAGCCACTTCCTAGCAGCCTGGTACCGCGCGATGGCATCCTGCAAAAATCCGCCGCCGGGCAGCCACTGGTTAATGGAGGTGCCGCCGATGGAGCAGGATACACCTACAACCGGCCTGCCTACCGCCTGATGATAAGCCAGAACAAAGGAGGAGACCATCGAACCGGTTTTTTTGGATTCGCTTACACCACTCTCCGGATTATTCTCCTGGGCCCCGAAGGGCTCCGCTAACGGATAAAGCCGGGTCGGATCAGAGATCGCCCGGAATTCATAACCCGCCCCCTCCGGCACAGGCGGGGCCTCCTCCACCGCTCCGCGGCCGGCCATATTGGACTGGCCCATAAACATGATCAAATCCACTTCCTGATTGCTGCTGATTCCCATACCCTTCAACTCCACGTTCAAATTTTCCCAGCTGCAGGCAGCCCTATTCTTGTCCGAGGTTACCATATCAGGGCGTATTCTGCCAGTCCCATTTTTAGCCGGAAATAGACTTCTGTCTCTTCAAAAGGGAACCTTTCGGTTCGGACCTGTGTCTATATGGATGGAGGTGGCCGCGTGGAGCACTTGAGGTTTGTAAGCGAGATGGATGAGGAGACATTTAAGAAGGTCATGCTGACATATGGCCAGGATGTATGGAATTATGCGTATTTTTTAACCGGGAAACGCGATTTGGCCGACGATATTTCCCAGGATGTGTTTCTTTCTGTATACCGGAATATCGGTTCCTATAGAGGAGAGTCTTCGTTGAGAACCTGGCTGTTTGCGATTACCCGCAACATCAGCCGGAATACCAAACGTAACGCGTTCTTCCGCAGAGTTATTTTGATGGAGTGGATTGAGGGAGACAAAACAGCTCCCTCAGCGGAAACCGAGGCTATGGACGCGTATGTGTCCAGCGAAATCTGGCAGTTTGTTCTGCAGCTGCCCGTAAAGTTTCGGGAGGTTCTGATTCTGGATGCCAAATACGAAATGACAGCACCGGAGATAGCCGATTTGCTGGGTATCTCGGTTGGAACCGTCAAATCAAGGCTTTCGCGAGCAAGAAAAAAGGTATCCGCCATATGGGAGGGATTGATTCATGAAACCGTCTAAGCCTGAATGGTATGCCATGTTAAAACAAGAGCCATTTGTGATCCGCACCTTTGATTCGGAACAAGGTATGAAAGTTATGGCAAAGCTATCCGTAAAGGAAAAAAAACGTGATCTGAAAATATGGAGACACGTCAGTTTGTTAGCCGCGGTTATGTTACTTGTTCTGATCGTGGTTACGTTTCCTGAAAAGCGTCACACGGTGGTCCGCCCCCAGCCTATCCTTGATGAGAAAAACCAAATTCTATATCTCGATCCCAATTGGCGGATTCCCAGAGAAGTGTTCGATGTGTATCAGTCAACAAATTCGTTAGCCCAAACCAGTGTATTGGCTGAGCTGCCTCCAACCGATATTTTTAAACTGTGGCTCTTGACCGTTCGGTTTAATAATGAAGCATTCCCAAAGCAGCTTGTGGTTCAAGATTCTACAGAGATGATTCCAAGAGATAAAATCATCACGTCGTGGGAAAAATGGGAAAAAAATTATTATATCACAGAGAAAATTCAAGGAAATTCCGCCGAACTTTCACTTACACCGGATTCAGCTTCGAGTGAAGCATATCTGAAGGGCGGAGAAAGAAAAATACGGTTTATCAAAAGCGAATCGGGAATTTGGCAAATTGATCAAAAAGATGTCCGTGAGATATTGTCCTTAACCCCCTAATTACCTCGCCCCCCTCCTGAACTCGCTGGGGGTTACCGATAAGGCCTCCTTGAAGATTTTGCAGAAGTACATGGAAGAGTTAAAGCCGCAGGCATTGCCAATCTCCAGAATGGATCGGTCGGTGTTCACCAGCATGTGGCAGGCGTTTTGAATTTTGATGTTGTTGATATAATGCGTCAGCGTTACCCCTGTGGCTTCCTTGAAGATGCGGCACAAATAATATTTGGACATATAAAAATGGTCGGCAATTTCCTGGATATGCACAATTTTATTGTAATGCTGATGGATGTAGGACAGAATCGGCGTAAACTTGGGATGAACCAGGGGCGGCTGCTCCATCCGGGGCACACTTTTATTTTCATTGAGAATATGAAGAACCTCCGCCAAATGGACGAATATCCGGTTGTCAGGGTTTGAGGGATCTTCCTTTTCCAACAGAAGCAGCAGCTTTTTGACACGGGGAAACGACTCCTTGGAAAGGGAAATGACCTCCCGGTCAAAACAGGCCAGAAGCGCTTTGGCTGCCCGCTCGGTAAAATACAGGCGCAGGAAACGGTCCGTAAAGTAGACGCAGGTCCGGGCACAAGCCTGGTTGCTGCGGCTTTTGTGGAACACATGGGGCTTGAACAGAGCCACATCATGCCGAGTAACGTCATAGACGGAATCATTCACCAGCATATGATGGTAGCCTTCTTCAAGAATGTAGAGCTCGTAGGAATTATGGTAATGGAATTTGGTCATCTGATGGTTGGCATCATGCTTCATATATTCAATAAAAAAGAACGGGTCTGTCCGGAACAAGTCAGGGTTTCGCATACCGCTCCAGCTCCTTGTTATACGGTTATAGCAATATAATACAACATTCAGCCAAATCGGCAAGATAATAAAAGATTATTGCCCCCGTTGTCCGCTATAGTGGAGATAAGACTTCACCTCAAAAGGAGGCTGGCTTTGCGGATGGCTTCAACAGACAAACAATCCACCCTTGAACTTTTTGCCAGGCATCAAACAGTTCAAATCTATCTTTCTCCCTCTGAAAATGAGGCGGTTCAACTGGCAGCGGCCAATTTCCAACGGGATATCGGCTCGGTATGCGGCTGTTCCGCTGTTCTCTCCACAGATTTGGAGCAATGCCGGGTTGCCATCGGTACGTTCGGAGAACTGGGGGCCGTTATAGCCC
>JAEWAA010000501.1 GCA_023391955.1 Bacillota bacterium
GGTTAAGCGCGGCCACCGACTGATCGCCGACGATGCAGTGGAAATCCGTCAAACGGCGGAAAATGTGCTCATCGGCAATGCGCCGGAGCTGATTAAACATCTGTTGGAGATCCGCGGCGTGGGCATCATTAATGTGATGACACTTTTTGGTGCAGGCGCAGTACGCAATAACACCAAAATCAATGTGGTCATTAAGCTGGAAACCTGGCAGCAGGACAAGCAGTATGACCGTCTTGGGCTGGATGAGGAGACTACCCGGATTATCGAAACGGATGTGCCGCTGGTGACCATCCCCGTACGTCCCGGACGAAACCTGGCGGTCATCATCGAGGTAGCAGCCATGAACTACCGTTTGAAGCGGATGGGCTTTAATGCGGCATTGCAGTTTACTAACAAGCTGACGGAAACCATCAATGAAGATTTGGACGATGTGGAATAATTGATGGAAACCTCCCGGCAGGAAGCCGGGGGAGGGAAGGAGCACAAGCATGCCTTTGGCACTTAAACGGATTGCTTTTTCATTGGGGCCGATTGACGTACACTGGTACGGCATTATTTTGGGTACCGCGGCTCTGATCGGGCTGTATTTGGCCATTTACGAGGGGAAGCGCTTCAAGATCATCCCCGATTTTTTTATGGATATTATTCTGCTGGGTGTGCCTTCGGCGATCATCGGAGCGCGGATTTATTACGTCGCCTTCAAGTGGGATGATTACAAGAACAACCTGATGGATGTGTTCGCCATCTGGGAGGGCGGCATCGCAATCTACGGGGCTTTAATCGGTGCAATCATTGCCGTCAGTATATATTGCCGGAGGAAGGGCTACTCCTTTATCCGGATTGCGGATATCTGTGCACCGTCCCTGATTGCAGGCCAGATGATCGGTCGCTGGGGGAACTTCATCAACCAGGAAGCCCATGGCGGGCCGGTTGCCGAATCCTTTCTCCGGGATAAGCTGCATTTGCCGGATTTTATCGTGAACCAAATGAACATCGACGGGATTTTTTATCATCCCACCTTCCTGTATGAATCCTTGTGGAATCTGCTGGTATTGCTGATTCTGTTCTGGCTGCGGCGCAGGCCTTGGCTGAAGTCCGGTGAGCTCTTCGCCGGTTATTTCATCGGTTATTCGGTAGGGCGTTTCTTTATCGAAGGATTGCGCACCGACAGCCTTGCCTTTGATGGCCCGGCATGGCTGCGTGCTTTGATGAACGGCCTGTGGTCGCCGATGCAGCTGTACTTTGAACCGGGAAGCATGGACTATGGCAACATCCGGACGTCTCAGGTGGTAGCGGTACTGCTCATTCTTGCAGCGATTGGCTACATTATTTTCCGGCGGAAAAAGTATGGTACGGCCTTGCCGTATTACGCGGATCCCATTGTTTCCTCCAAAGCCGCAGCAGCGGCTCCCGCTGCCCAGGTACAGGCCACCCCTGTCCGGCCAGCGCCTGCCGAGGACAAAGCAGCCCAGGAGGACAAGCATGTTTAAGGCTGTTCTGTTTGATTTGGACGGAACCATATTGAACACCAACGAGCTGATTGTAGCCAGCTTCCTCCATACGCTGGAGGGCGAAACACCCCGGGTTTACACCCGGGAGGATATCATCCGTAATTTCGGCCGTACGCTCGTAGACCAGATGCGGGAGTATACGGGGCTGCAGGATGTGGAGCGGTATATTGCGAAATACCGGGAATTCAACATTGAGCGCCATGATGAGCTGATTATGGATTTTCCCTATGTGAAAGAGGTGCTGGAGGCATTACACGGGGCGGGACTGAGGCTCGGCGTGGTCACCAGCAAAATCCGCAGAACCTCGCTGATGGGTTTGGAGCGTTTTGGACTGACGCCGTATCTGGAAGCTATCGTAACGGTGGAGGATGTGGTGGAGCCCAAGCCCCATGGGGAAGGGATTCTGAAGGCGGCAGCCCTGCTGGGTGTGAAGCCGGAGGAAACGCTGATGGTGGGTGACAGCCAGTACGATATTCTCGCGGCCAAACATGCCGGCACCCGTTCGGCGGGAGTGGCTTGGACAGCCAAGGGTGAGGATTATCTGTTGGGAATCGGACCGGATTATATGATCCGGGATATGCGGGAGCTCTTGGAGATTTGCGGTGTCAAAAGCGGGGGAGCGGATTGAGAAAGCTGGAGCGGTATCCCACAGAAGGACCTAACGCCCTGTGGCAGGTGTACAAAACGGTTAATCCCTGGAAGTCGGTGAAGAATTTCATCTTTATCCAGCTGGCTAGGTATTGCCCGTATCTGCCCCTCAAAAATGCTATCTACCGCAGAATATTGGGCATGAAGGTAGGCAAGGAAACCTCCTTTGGCCTGATGGTGATGGTGGATGTGTTTTTTCCGGAGCGGATTTATGTGGGGGATAATTGCGTCATCGGGTACAATACCACGATACTGGCTCATGAGTACCTGATCGACGAGTACCGTCTCGGCGATGTGCGGATCGGCAACCACGTTATGATCGGTGCCAACTGCACGATTCTGCCCGGCGTTACGATCGGAGACCGGGCGGTAGTGGCCGCGGGGGCGGTGGTGCACCGGAATGTGGCCCCGGGCAGCTTCGTAGCCGGCAATCCTCTGCAGGTTATCCGGCCGGGGGAACCTGAGCAGGAAGGGTAGCGGCAGCCCGAGCCGTGTGGAGGTTCAAATCCCACAGGACTCGGAGGATATAGCAATTGATTCGAGAAGCAGGCGCTGATGCCTGCTTTTTGTGTTTTTTAGCGGATGGGCAAGCAGGGGATTAGAGGTGGAAAATGGGCAAAAAGCATTGACGCATCCGGTATGAAGTGGTATAGTTACGACTAACTCTTTATCTTGGTAGTATGGTAACACGCTAAAGCGTTTCGGGTGTATGTCAGGCTGGAATGATTTTGGCCATGTGATAGAATAGGCTTATGTGCTTGTACAAGATATCGGAAGCTGCAGGAAGAAGGGCAAGCTTCCGGCGTGAGGTGAAGGATGGTGTCCAAACCGAAAGGGTTTGAAAAGCCGACCGGCGTGAAGGACTACCTGCCGGGGGCGGCTGCCAGATTAAGAAGGATCGAATCCAGTGTGCTGGAGTGTATGGAAAAATGGGGCTACAGCCAGATCATCACACCCACACTGGAGTTCTACGATACAGTGGGCGTGGCCAGCTCCACGGAAGACAAGAAGATGTTCAAGCTGCTGGACCAGAACGGAAGAACCTTGGTGCTGCGTCCGGATATTACGGCGCCCATCGCCCGGGTGGTGGCATCCCTGATGAAGGAGGAGGTCCTTCCTGTGCGGCTGTCGTACCATGCCAACGTATTCCGGGCCTTCGAGGAGGAGGCGGGCCGGGAATCGGAGTTTTTCCAGACGGGAGCAGAGCTGGTAGGCGATCCTTCCCCTGAGGCGGATGCGGAGGTAATCGCCTTAGCTATTGCTTCCCTGCAGGCGGCGGGTGTCGATAGCTTCAAGATGGCCCTGGGGCATACGGGCTTCCTGAACGGGCTGTTCCACGAAACCCTGCGTGACGGGGAGGAAAAGCAAAAGGTGCTGAAGGAATGCCTCCTGAACCGGGATTATGTGGGTTACCGCCAGCAGCTGAAGAGCTTCGGCTTGGCCCCGGCGGTGGAGAAGGAGCTGGAGGCCATCCTGCGTCTGCGGGGCGGAGAGGAAATCTGTGAGCAGGCTTCGGGCATCACCGAGAATCCGCTGGCCAGGGAATCCATAGACCATCTGTGCCGGGTTTACGAGGTGCTGAAGGCATACGGTGTCAGTGAGCATGTGCTGATCGATCTGACCATGATCGGGGATTTCTCGTACTATACCGGCATGACCTTCGAGGGTTATGCAGCCAATCTGGGCTTTCCCGTGGTCAGCGGAGGGCGCTATGACAACCTGCTCCGCCAGTTCGGCCGGGAGGCGCCGGCTACAGGCTTTGCTTTGAAGACGACGCGTATTCTGGAGGCGGTCCGTGAGCTGCCGGAGGAAACCCGCCGGCTTCTGGTCCTCTACAGCGAGGAGCGCCGCCGCGAAGGGCTGGCGAAGGCCGCTGAGCTGCGCGCCGCTCCAGGGGGGCAGGTGGAGACGCGGTGTGTGTTGGAGGCTCCGGCGCTTGAGAAGGATGCGGACGGTTGCATCCGGGTAAACGGCAGTGTGTACCGGGACGTAATTTGCCTGGTTTAGGATGGGGCAGGACAAAGTCCCGGGCGGGGCAGAAATGCTCCGGATAGATGCATGTATAGGAGGAAACAGCCGATGCTTACGACGCAGGCTTCCCATAAGGAAAGCACGAAGGAACTGCTCAAAATTGCCATGCCCAAGGGCAGGATTAACCGCCCGGCCATCAAGCTGTTTCAGGAAGCGGGTTTCGCGGTGCCGGATGATCTGGAGGACTCCCGCAAGCTGATTATTTCTGTGCCGGATGCGGGCATGGAGTTTATTATGGCGAAGCCGGTGGATGTGGCCACCTATGTGGAATACGGCGCAGCGGACATTGGCATCGTGGGCAAGGACGTGCTGATGGAGGACAACCGCGATGTGTATGAGCTGCTGGACTTGGGCATTGCCCGCTGCCGGATGTCGGTCATCGGGCTGCCGGACTGGAAGCCTGCCATTAATCTGAAGGTAGCCACCAAATACCCCAATGTGGCCTCCCAATACTTCCGGGAGCGTGGGCAGCAGGTGAATGTCATCAAGCTGAACGGCTCCATCGAGCTGGCGCCCCTGATCGGGCTGGCCGACCGGATTGTGGATATGGTGGAGACCGGGGCGACCATCGTGGAGAACGGACTTGTGGAGATGGAGCAGATTTTCTCCATAACCAGCCGGCTGATTGCCAACCGGGTTAGCTACCGGATGAAGAATGAACGGATTCAGGATCTGTGCGACCGGCTGCAGGAGGTTATTACCGGCCGGGAGACAGTGCAGGTGAAATAGAGGACAGCGATGAAAAGATTCCCTCAAATTGGCTTTGCCAATTTCGAGGCTTCCATAACTTATCCGGCCTGTGGCTGGGACCAAGTTATTACTGAGGGGGAGGAACACTTATGGCAGTGGTGCGGATTATGCCGGCGGCGGAATTTGCTATCAGCCGGGAGGTGGAATATGGCTCGCCGGAGCAAAACGAGGCGGCGAAGGCCATTATTGAAGCTGTGCGGATGGAAGGGGATGCTGCCCTGCGCCGGTACTCGGAGGAGTTCGACCGGACGAAGGTGGAGAGCCTCCGGCTGACGGAAGAGGAGATCGAAGGGGCATACGACCAGGTGGAGCCGGAGTTTGTGGAGGCCATCCGGGCGGCGGCAGTCCGCATCCGGGCCTTCCATGAGAAGCAGAAGCGGGAAACCTGGATGGACCTCCAGCCGGACGGCACCATGCTGGGGCAGGTGTACCGGCCCTTGAAGCGGGTAGGATTATATGTGCCCGGCGGCAAAGCGGCGTATCCCTCCTCCGTGCTGATGAACGCCATTCCCGCTCTGGTGGCCGGAGTGCCGGAGATTGCCATTGTGACGCCGCCTGCCACCGCAGGGGTGGAGGGTGTGAACCCGTATATTCTCGTAGCTGCCGCAGAGGCAGGGGTGAAGGAGATTTACCGGGTGGGCGGCGCCCAGGCGGTAGCGGCCTTGGCGTATGGCACGGAGCAGATTCCGGCCGTAGACAAGATTGTCGGGCCGGGGAACATCTATGTGGCTCTGGCCAAGCGGTATGTGTACGGCGTCGTGGATATCGACAGCATCGCCGGTCCCAGCGAGATTATTGTGCTGGCGGATGACAGTGCAGACCCGGCCTACGTGGCGGCGGACCTGCTGTCCCAAGCGGAGCATGACGAGATGGCCTCAGCCGTGCTGGTGACGCCTTCGGCGGCCTTGGCCCAGGCGGTAGCGGCGGAGCTGGAGAGCCAGCTGGCGCTGCTGCCCCGGCGGGAGATTGCCGGCCAATCCCTGGCCGATTACGGCGCTATCCTCACCGTGGATACACTGGAGGAGGGGATTGCCGTGGTGAACCGGATGGCCCCGGAGCACCTGGAGATTATCGTGGAGGAGCCGTTCCGTTACTTGGGCAAAATCGAAAATGCGGGAGCCATTTTCCTGGGCCCGTACAGCTCGGAGTCGGTAGGGGATTATTTTGCGGGACCGAACCATGTCCTGCCCACCAACGGAACAGCCCGGTTTTCCTCGGCGCTGTCGGTGGACGATTTTGTGAAGAAATCCAGTGTCATTTACTATAGCAAGGAAGCGTTGCTGCGGGATGCGCCGCAGATTTCGGCATTGGCACGGTTTGAGGGTCTGCAGGCCCACGCCCGTGCAGTGGAAATCCGA
>JAEWAA010000377.1 GCA_023391955.1 Bacillota bacterium
GTCCTTGCCTGCCGCTTCGATGACACTCAGGCTCCGCCCTGCTGGATGCCCATAAATATAGAAGGATCCAGAGATTGGCTCCATATAACCGCAGCCGATTCTCCAGCCACCGCCATCCGTCATTTTGTGGAGGAGCTTCCTCTTGAAGAAGGACGACAGCTGCTGATTCAGCTGATTCACGGGCCTGCAGGCGATGTGCTATGCATCAAGCTGGACCATGCCTGCTGCGACGGCGGAGGCGCCAAGGCGTACCTGCAGCTCCTGTGCGGCATCTACAACAGGCTTTATCTGAAGCAGACTGGGGCGGATGGGCAAAGCCATGAGGAAGACGCTGCTTCCGGCTTTCCGGAACGCTCCTCCAAGCGGGTTTATGAAGCCGCCGGCATCCAGGATATCCGTCAGGCTTACAAGCCGGAGAAGGACATGCCGCTTCCCTCTGTCACCATCCCCTTCCAGGAAGGTACCTCTGTTCAAGCGTGTTATGCCATTCTTCGTGTGCCTTTTGCCGATTTGCGGCCCCGGGAGGAGGGTTTCACCATCAACGATATGCTGCTGGCGGCCTTAACCCGTGTTTTGGCCAAGCTGGAGCAGGGTTCACCCGTCCATAATGGGGAAATCAGGCAAACGGCCGTTAACTTGACCATAGATTTACGGAGATATTTCCCCTCCGGCCAGCAGCCCGGGGTATGCAACCTCTCAGGGATGGAGAAGGTGGCTGTGCCTATATCTCCGGACGAGGAGTTTGGACAAACTGTCAAGCGGATTCACGAGACGATGGCAACAGTCAAGGAATCCCGTCCGGGATTGCACAGCGCGGTCTCCATGGATTTTCTGGCCAGGCTGCCTTATCCGCAGGCGCAGGCAATGCTCCTGCAAGCCAGCTCCCGGGTGAAAGCGGCCGGGCAATCCGCCCCCATTTTCTCCAATTTAGGCTGGATTTCGTCAGGTAAGTTCCAATTTGGGGAGGCCGCTGCTACCCGTGTATATGCCATCACCTCTGCGATGCATGCCCCGGCCTTTATGTTAGGGGCCAGCTCCTACGGAGGGGAACTGACACTTGCCGCCTCTTATTTCGAGGAGGAACGCAGTGCCACGGCGGTTCGTTTACTGCTGGAAGCCATCGCTGACCAATTGATATAAAAGGATTGTCCAAATCTGACATTCAAGGTAAACTAGACAAGTCTGTAATTTGGAAACAATCAGGGGGCTTGTCAATTGTGAGCGGAAATGACGATTCATTGCAAAAAAAGCTCCGGCCGCGGCATATCAGCTTTATGGCCATGGGCGGAGTTATCGGCACCGGGATCTTCAAGGGCAGTGCTGAAACCATCGGCATCGCCGGACCCGGTATTGTGCTGTCCTACGTGTTTGCAGGGCTGCTGCTGCTGGTGGTCATGGGGGCCATTGCGGAGATGGCTACGGTGTACAGCAACAAAAACATGAAGGATTTTATCCGCGACGCCTTCGGTGAACGCCTGTCCTTCATCGTAGGCTGGCTGTATTGCTTCATGTGGCTGACGGTGTGTGTCATCGAAGTGCTGGCGGCGGGAAGCTTCCTCCAGTATTGGCTGCCGGATATGCCCTTGTGGCTGTTGACGCTGGCC
Organism: Bacillota bacterium; assembly: GCA_023391955.1. GTDB lineage: Bacteria > Bacillota > Bacilli > Paenibacillales > NBRC-103111 > Paenibacillus_AR. The sequence continues at coordinate 1,605 of JAEWAA010000377.1, forward strand.
AGCGCAGCGCTGATCCTCATTATTAATATGATGAGTGTCGGCGGCTTCGGGGAAACGGAATTTTGGCTGGCCGGCATCAAAATCACAATGATTATTGTGTTTATCGTGTTAGGCGCAGGCATTCTGTTTGGAATCATTCCCGTTGCCGACGCTCCTTCCCTGACGCAGAACTTTACGGAGCACGGAGGTTTCTTCCCGCAAGGCTTTACCGCCATCTTCTCCGGTTTGTTAGTGGTCATGTTCTCTTACGGCGGGTCGGAGCTTATCGGACTGACACTGACCGAGGCTCAGGATGCGGAGAAGGTTCTGCCCCGAGTAGTTAAAAGCTTTATTCTCCGGGTGGTTCTGTTCTACACCCTGCCTATTCTCATCATCTGCGGTCTGATCCCCTGGGATCAGCTGGACGGGCATACCAGCCCCTTCGTGCAGGTGCTGGCTTCCATCGGTCTGAAGGGCTCCGCCCATGTGATGAATTTCATCCTCATTACAGCCGTTTTGTCTGCCGCCAACTCCGGGATTTACGGGGCGACACGGATGCTCCACTCTATGGCCTCACAGGGTGAAGCGCCGGCGGCTCTGGCCCGCACCTCCCGCAAGGGTGTGCCGGTGAACAGCCTGAAGCTGTGCGCGGTGATCCTCGGGGTGGGTGCAATGCTGGCCTACTTCTACCAGGACAGCCTGTTCCGGATTCTCATGGCAGTGCCGGGCTTTGTGGTGCTGCTGGTCTGGATCAGCATCTGCCTCTCCCAGCTGAAGCTGCGCAAAAGCTATCCCAAGGAGCCCGGCTTCAAGGTATGGGGCTACCCGTACATTACCATGCTGACCATCGGCTGTTTGGCGGTGATCGCCTGTCTGTTCCTGGTGGATGCCCAGAACCGGGTCAGCATCGGCGCATGCCTCGCTGTTGTGGTGCTGCTGGCCGTATGGTCCTTTATCAAATTTAAGGGCAACCGTGCGGAGTCCAAATAAACTATGAAATTTCATATATAATCCGGTGATATGTGGCTGGACATAGATTTATATATGAAATTTCGAGTACAATGCCTGGCAACGGGCAGTGTAAGATAAAAAAGCATGGCTCCTTGTGGGGAGTCCATGCTTTTTTTATTGGCC
>JAEWAA010000401.1 GCA_023391955.1 Bacillota bacterium
GGGCAGGCCCGGTCCGCAAGTGATGTAGATTTTCAAGAGTTGAAGTTCGTCAAAAAATGCCGAAAACCTGCATATTTTGAATAATAATTAGAAAATGATTCCATAGTCCCGGAGGATTTTGGCATAAAAAATAGAAATTCTAACCAATGGACTACATGGTACGGTCCGGCAATTTTAATGACCTGTCAGGGGGAATACGTAATGAAAGTGGCTGGCCTGGATCTGGGGAATGACAGCATCAAGCTTGTGCTGGATGGGGGAGGAGAACCTCTTCTGGTTCCCAACGTAGTGGCGCCCGATTTTGAGCGCCATATTCTGCAGGAGGAGGATCAGCCGTTAAAGGCCTTGGATGTCATCGTGCACAGCCCCAAGCTGGCGAAAAACGGGGAACGCTCTTTCGTAGGCCTTTTGGCCATGGAGAATGAGGACAATACGGAGCTGGAGGATATGGATAACAAGGCTCTGTCCGATCAGTCCCTGATTGTGGCTCTGACCGCTCTTGCTTATGCCGGCGTTGCTTCGGGCTCCGCCAGCCAAAGCGGCTATCAGGGGTATGACGAGGTGGAATATGTCCTGGGCACAGGTTTGCCGGTGAGGGCTTTTTCCCGGTATAACAGAAGCTTTGAGGAACGGCTGGTGGGAGAGCATGAGGTGACCTTTCTCACCACTCCCCGGCTGCGCAACCGCAAGGTGAAGGTTATCGTGAGACGGGCTATTGTATCCATTGAGGGTGCGGCAGCGGTATTCCACATGGCCACCCATGATTCCCTGCAGATCCGGGACGAGGAGCTGTATTACGGCACCATCGGGGTTTGTGAAATCGGCGCCCTGACCACGGATTTTCCTTTGATCAAACGGATGAATATCGACAACCAGTTCAGCACCGGAGAGCAAATCGGCTTAGCCCACTACATGGATATGATCATCCGTGAGGTGGAGGACCAGTACGGCTACCGGTTCCCCAGCCGCTCCAAGCTGGCCCAGCGGATCAAAGCCCGTGAATTCACCATCCGGCGTATGGGGGAGGGGCAGACGGATATTAAGCCCATTGTGGATATGTACTTTACCCGGGCGGCCAACCGCATGGTGGAGCTGATCAAAAAACGCTGGAAGAAGGTTCCGGATATCCAGTGCTTCTACGTCATCGGCGGGGGGGCGGCGGCGTTGAAACCGTACCTACAGGCCGCTGCAGGCAGCCTGAAGCTGCGGTTTGCCGACGAAAGCGAACTGCTGAACGTCTACGGCTATTATAAGCTGGCCAAGAGCAAAACTGCAGTGCAGAAGGCCTAACCAAGGAAATAGAAAATATAAAAAGACGGCTTGCGTGCGCAGGCCGTCTTTTGCGTTAAACACTAAAAAGATATCCTTAGAACAATCCCTTCAGAAAACGAAGAGCGCTCTCCATGTCCGCCGGAGCAACACTTTCCAGAGTCATGTGGACATGGGGCTTATGCTGCTTCAGCAGCTCCACAAACAGCGGGTAATTCAGGGTGCCGTTGCCGGCGAAGGTTTCCTTCACCTTGCCGTCCGCATCCACATACAAGTCCTTGCAATGGGCCAGCACAATGTGGTCGCCCATCAGGCGGAACGCTTCACGGATCCCCTCGTCCTGATCATGGGGGAATTCCTTGTCCCGCAGGATATTGCAGGGATCGATAACCGCGGCCAGATGGGAGGATTTCACCTCGTCATGCAGCCTTCTCCAGTCCCGTGCCGTGCCGATAATATGGCCGTTGGCAGGTTCGACGGCGACAATCACGCCCCACTTCTCGGCTTCCTCCAAGAGCTCCTCCACCGTGCGGCGGGTCAGCTCCCATGCGGCTTCAGACGGATATTTCTCCGATACATGCCCGGTTTCCGTATCCACGAAGGCAGCTCCGAAATGACGGGCCATACGGATATGCTCCTTGAACCGGTCGATGCCGTAGCGGCGGGCTTCTTCATTGGGATTCACCATATCGATGTAACAGCCCAGAACCGGGATCTTGACCCCGTACTTGTCAAATTCCTCAGCTACCGCATTGGCCAGCCCGGGACTCAGCTTGCCCAGACCGGTATCCACGCCAGACAGAGCCTTGGCCAGAGCCAGCTGGACATATTTAAAACCATGCTCCGCCACAAGCCGCGGCAGGGTGTCGAGGGGCTGCTGCCCCACACAGTGCGCTAACAAACCAAATTCCATGAACCTGCAACCTCCCGAAAATGTGCTAAAATCCGAACATTTCCATTTTACCACATCAGGAAGTGTAAGTCAGTGGCCCGTTCTATTCCCGGATGTAGTCCCGTTCGCCGGTATACGGGTTGTAATACACCCGGTAGCGGAGCCCGTCCTTGGGGTCGATGAAAACCTCGGGAGTGGGGAGAAAGCCGTTTTGCGGCTGGCTTTCCCGGCCGGGTGTTTTGGACTTGTAGCGTTTGTCGTACACCAGCCAGCCTAGCACAAGGATAACGATCGGAACTACGATCCACATAAGTAAATAGAGGAAGGCGAATGCAGCGGCAAAATCAAAGCCGGAAGCCTCCGCGCCGCTCATTGCCTTATAACCCGGACGGCAGTGCCGTATGCCACAATTTCGCTCATGTTATTGCCGATATCGCCGCTGTCGAAGCGCATCATCACAATGGCATTGGCACCCATTGCCGCCGCATTCTGCACCATCCGGTCAATGGCCTGGCGTCTTGCATCCTCGATCATCTGGGTATATTGCTTGACTTCACCGCCTACCAGCCCTTTCAGCGATGCCATAATATCCCCGCCCAGACCTCTGGCCCGTACCACCACACCGAAGGAGGTGCCCAGCACCTCTGTGACCTCATGTCCCGCAAGATTTTCTGTCGTTGAAATCAACATCTATAATTCCTCCTCTTCTCGGATGACTCTCCTTATAACTTCTTACCCTATATACGACAGGATCGCCGTAAGGTTTCTACCATTTTGTGAATAAGGCTTCATGCATATTCTTTATAAGAACCATTTTTAGGTGAAAAATGTTTTATTTTAGTCAAAATGATGTGAACTCTTTTTGACAAGAGGCGGCTGCTTATCGACCGTCAAAGCAGGGGATTGCTATATTGAAGGGGAGAAAATATATATCGCGGCACTGTGCGGCGGATGGAGTGAATGGCGGCAATGGCAGACGCAAAGGTTGGCTTATCGGGAGATACGTTTTTGATCAATACCCGCTTTTTATTGATTGTCAGTGTGTTTGTGGGCAATATCATTGAAC
>JAEWAA010000563.1 GCA_023391955.1 Bacillota bacterium
GCTCTAAGGGTCTGTGAGTTCCGTTAGCCCATCGGAGTGGCGGATTCCCCGGAATACCATCCGATCTCCAAGGAAGAGTTCGACACCTACGAAGTCTGGAGCCAGAAGTCAGGATTTGTAGAGGATGTCCTCCACGGACTCGGTTCCCCGGCACAGCTCTTCGAAGCAGTCCGCGATCCGCGCAGCATCGTCGTATCCCAGATTGCCGGAATGGGCCGCCAGTATAGGATATTCGCCATTCCCGCGAGGGGAGCGCATGTCCCAGATATAGTGGTGGCCGCTGCCGTCCATAGCGAAGGGAACCCCGCCGGACATATATTGGGGAAACTCATAAGCCAGCATCATGGCGCGCAGATCATCCGTCCCGAAAAACTGGAAGAACCGTTCCCCGTTTCCGAACTCTCCGCCATTGGAGTAACTCAGGAAATCCAGATAAAGCGCGGGCAGCGGCAGCCCAGGCAGCGTCCATAGTCCCGGATCAAAGTGGCGGTACAGCCTGTGCAGCGGGTCGGTCACGGGGAAGGGATTACGCTGCCGCCCGGTAATATCCGTTATTTCCTCCGGCGCCAGCGGCATGTTCCACTCCCCGGCGAACCGCATAAGCTCCTCAGCCCCCGCACCCGGATGTTTCCGGTAACACACCCCAAACACGGAATCCCAGTTCATGCCCCGCTCTCCCTCTCTGTTGACTCTGTCACTGCCCTCCAAGCCTCCTGCACGGAGATAGGCGCTTTGCTGCTGGTTTCCCCGCCGCCCTCCCGGGTCCACAAAGGCGGATAATAAGCGAAAATCTCACCAGCCGCCAGCTGCGTCATATCCTTGCGCCAATCCTGCCAGCGAAATGTGCCGTAAAACTGCTCCAGATCCCCCTCGGCCAGCCAATTCAGGAAACCCGAATACCGCAGCTCCGTGGATTCCCACTCCAGGCTGTCCGGAGCCCAATAATGGATCAGGCCGTGGCCCCCGAATTTGCCCGTATCCAAAGCGAAAAATCCGCCTGCCGCATCATAGGCTACCACCAGCATACCCTCGAGAGGGGGAAGCGGACTTTCCTCCAGACCATTCCAACCGGCCAAACTGCCATATATATCGGGATGACCGGCGCCCAGTAGAACCACCCAGCCATTGTCCCAAAGAATCCCGCCAGCCTCCAAAGCGACTGCCCCCAGATAGGACTTTGTGCTGATTTGCAAAAGATACAGAGTGTTCTCTCCGGCCTGCCTGGAGGCCTTCAACACAACGGGAGCGTTGGAGCTGCCTTCCAAAAGCCCGAGTATTTCCTCCCATGCATGGTGTTCGTGATCGATCAGGTCAGAAGCGCTTCGTCTGTTCATCGGGTCCCTCCTTTTTGCATCTGCAGCACCTGTTGGGCCGTTGTACGTTTAGTGTAACATGAAACCGTGGAAGAGGCAGAAAAAGGCGGTCACCCTCCGCAGGCCTAAGACCGTGTTGGTTAACAAAGGAAGAAGCGGGGTAATATCCCCAGGAGGTATCCGTTTTGCGGACGAGCTGTACATACATTCATATTGGGAGGGAACAAAATGAGCGAGGAAGAAGTGGAGGCAGCCGGTTGGAATGCTATCGAGGAGCAGATGAGGAAATTGTACGGAGGCCAGGAGCCGAAGCATTATGCTGCTCTATTGCCCTACATGCTGGGAGGCAAGGACCCGCTGAACGGGATCAGCGCCTATAAAGCGAAGCTGCCCTATCCCCATTGGCATTTTGTCACCTTCGGGTTCTCGGAATTGTATGAAAAGGAGTCCGATGACCCGGAATACAGCGGCTACGGCTTCGAGCTGACCTTCCGGCTGGTCCGTTCGGCGGACGAGCAGGAGCCTCCGGCCTGGGCTATGAGCCTGCTGCAGAATATGGCCAGATATGTATTTTCCAGCGGGAACTTCTTTGCCTCCGGCCATCATCTGGATGCCAACGGGCCTATCTGCCTGGGAGCGGATACCCAACTGACGGCCTTGGCCTTTACCGATGATCCTGAGCTGCCGGCGATTGATACGCCCAATGGGCGGGTGGAATTTCTGCAGATGGTGGGGATTACAGCCGATGAGCTGGAGGCCATGATGTCCTGGAACACCAATGCATTCCTCCAGGCTGCTCATGAGGCGCTTCCCGGTTATATTACGGATTTGTCCAGGGATTCACTCTTGCGGAAGCCCGGCATCGCCGAGGCGGTGCAGGAGGGGATTGAGCGGGACGGATCCAATACGGGCTTCTTCTACGTGGATCAGCTGGAGTGGGAGCCGGGCAAAAGCCGGTTATTGAGCAAGGCCCCGGCAGCCTTGATTATGGGGGCAAAACAGGCCGGAACGGTGGCCAAGCTGCTGCGGGGGCGCCTGCTGAAGAGCAAGGAGCTGACCCTCAACAGCCAGAATCTGGCGGTGATCCTCCAGCTGGGCGAGGAAACCGGCTATGAGGAGGGGGAGAAAGCCGTCCGGATCAGCCTAAGTGAGGCTGCCGTTCAGGAGCTGTCCAATACCCTCCGCCCTGTGGAAGGCGACTACAAGCTGTTTACCGCGAAGAATCTGATCGTGCGTGTAAGAAAAACATATATCAAGGACCAGGACGGGAATGTGGTGGAAACCATCGGTTAACTTTCAATTGACCATTTTCAATTCGGCTTTTATAGTATATAATCATAATGTATAAAAATCCCAGAAGTGTTTGAAATAGTTTTATAGATTGGATCGATAAGAACGAGTCCGTTTCAGAGGTGATCAATGGGGATGCAGCTTTCCTTGGAAACCAGCAGCAAGCTTTACTCCAAAATTTCAGAGGAACTGAACAGACGCGGCCAGACCCTAAGCAGCTTGGCCTATAAAATTCCGGTGAACCTGCGTGTGCTTGAAGAAAGCATAAACCGTATGTCCAAGCCGGCTCCCCTGACGCTGTTGGATTCCATCACACGCATCCTCGGCCAACCCGAGGGGTGGCTGTATCCGGAGTACATGAACGACTTTCTGTATAACGGCAAAATGCAATGGCGCCGCATCAAGCCTTTTTTGCTGCGCTGCATGGATATCAACCGGACGGATTTGGTGCGCCGGGTATTGAACCGTCTAATGGATGAGCCGCAGCACCTGCCGGCGGTGTTCAAGCTGGCGGAGGAGCTGTTCGGAAGCGTCCGTAAAATCGAGGCGATTCCGCTGTACCGGTATGT
>JAEWAA010000019.1 GCA_023391955.1 Bacillota bacterium
GAATCCCCGTTGCCGCTCCGTTGCCGTTCACGCCGCACCCGACCGGTTTATATGATGCCGCCCACTTTACGTATGAGGCCGAGCAAAACCGCTACCGCTGCCCACAAGGCCAGACGACCGTACGCCACTCCAGCAGCGCCAAACTGGAGGGGACCCAGTACTATTTTGCAAAAGCAGCCTGTGCGAATTGTCCCTTGCGGGCGGAATGCACCACCAGTAAAACCGGACGCAGTGTATTCCGCAGTGACTATGTGGCCCACTATGAAGCCGGCGCTGCACACAATGCCAGTGAAGAAGGACGGGAGCTGAGCCGGCGGCGCAAACGGGTGGAGCCCAAAAACCACGAATTGAAAAACCATGCCGGCCTGGGCTACACTCCAAAAGCCAGCTATTCCTTGTTGCGGATCAAGGCAAGCATGGGAGCCATTGTCACGAATCTCAAACATGCGGTGAAACAACTCAGCCATCCCAGGCCAGGGTTTCTACGCCGTGCCTCCCAGATGTAGAAGGAGAGGCAAAGAGCTAGCGATGGGCTTCATAGGAGTTGATTGTTCCGAACGAAAGGGCCGCCTTTCGATCATTTACCACGAATATCCCAATACTTGGAACGGATGGGAAGCACATGAAAGCATTACCCACCATTCCTAGACACACTCCATGGATCCGCTATTGGAGGCAAAACCGGCGTTTTTCCTTTTGAACGGACCGCTGATCCCTTATTTGCACGAAAAGTGGGGGTTGCAAAGCTCCAACCGGAAAATAGCGTCTCCTCAGTCCGTGAAACGCACCAAAAGGCGCAAAACGCCCAAATAACGGATCGTCAGTCCGTTGGCTGGAGGATTCCAGTGGTTGTGAACCTTGCGGCGTCCCGTCCATATTGCGGCGTCCCGTCCATATTGCGGTGCCCCGTCCATACAGGCCCACCGGCCCTTCCGCCACCGAACTCCCTGCAGTGAGCCGCCTGAGGCTATTGCGAGTATTGCTTGCGGTACTGCAGCGGGGTGATGCCGTTGCGGACGGTGAAGCAGCGGGAGAAGTAGGAGGCGTAGACGAAGCCTACCTCCTCTGCAATGCGGGCCATGGACCAGTCGGTTTTGAGCAGCAGCAGCCGAGCCTGCTCCAGGCGGTACTGCATCACATATTCCATCGGCGTGATTCCCCGGATTTCCTTCAGGCAGCGTGCCAGATAATTGTGGTGATAGTGCAGCTCCTCCTCCAGCCGCCCGTTGGTAAGCGGCTCCTGGTAGCGGGCGCGGATGAAGGCCTCAGTGGCCTCGGCCACAACCAGCGCCTGGGATCCCTCCCGTTGGAAGCGTGATTCGTCCAGCTGCTTTAACAGCTCCAGAAACAGCGTCTGCTCCTGCCAAAAAGCCCCGGACCGGGGAGCGGCGGAAAGCTTCAGCAGCCCCTCCAACAGCTGAACAATTCCTGCAGGCGAAGGCAGGGTCCAATATTGGGGGAGATGGATTTCATAGGGCTGGCGGAGCAGGTCGCCGGAGAGGCGGGTGGTGCCAAAGTGCAGCCAGTGGAACCGGGTTTCCGTCTGGCAAGGCCCCCTGGAATAATGGTAGCGTTGCGGATGCAGCAGCAGCATCTGGCCCGGCTCCACCGTCCATTCCCGGTCCTCCTCCCCCATCAGCAGCGCGCCATCTGTGACAACAATCAGGTCATACATACCCAAGCTGCGGCGGTTGGGATGCTGATCCCCGGGGTTATAAAGGGAAATGCCGCTCTCCAAATAAAAAGGCAGCGGAGTGGAGGGCAGGCTCATAATTTCGGTGGGAGTGGGGGAAGCCATGAAGGACTCTCCTTCCATGTGTGAAATTGTATAAAAAATTCAGGGAATCTCGCTATAGCTGCCTGTCATTTTACCCCTTAAAATGAAGAAAGTCGAGGGAAAACCATTACATGCAGGTCATTTTTGGCCAAAGGGGAGGCTGTGCAAGAATGAAAGCAGCTGTGGAAGCTACAGGTAAGCCGGTTCAATTGGAAAAGGTGAAGATTACCGACGGGTTTTGGTCGGATTATGTAAAGCTGGTCAGGGAGGTGGTTATCCCTTACCAGTATGAGACGCTCCATGACCGTGTGCCGGGTGTGGAGCCCAGCCATGCCATCCGCAACTTCCGGATTGCGGCGGGGGAGGAGCAGGGGGAGTTTTACGGCTTTGTTTTTCAGGATAGCGATGTGGCCAAATGGCTGGAAGCGGTAGGGTACTCCCTGGCGGTGCACCCTGATCCGGAGCTGGAGCGGAGAGCCGATGAGGTCATTGACCTGGTTGTCCGCGCGCAGCAGCCGGATGGGTATTTGAACACGTTCTTCACGGTGAAGGAGCCGGGCAAACGCTGGACCAATCTGACGGATTGCCATGAGCTGTACTGCGCCGGGCATATGATGGAGGCGGCTGCCGCGTATTACAGGGCTACAGGAAAACGCAAGCTGCTGGAGGCGATGTGCCGTTTTGCCGACCATATTGCGGAGGTGTTCGGTACCGGAGAGGGGCAGCTTCCCGGTTATGACGGCCATCAGGAAATCGAACTGGCTCTGGTGAAGCTGTATCAGGCCACAGGTGTGGAGAAGTATCTGAAGCTGGCTCAATATTTTATTGATCAGCGGGGAGCGGAGCCTTCTTTTTTGGCGGAGGAGTGGAAAAAAAGAGGCGGTCTTGGCCATTGGTCTCCCGTTCCATCGAAGAATCCCCCGAATTTGAGCTATCATCAGGCCCATCTGCCTGTCCGGGAGCAGGAAAAGGCGGTAGGTCACGCGGTGCGGGCGGTATACATGTATACGGCGATGGCGGATTTGGCCGCCTATACCGGGGATGAATCGCTTTTTGCCGCCTGCAGACGGCTGTGGGACAACATTGTCCATAAGCAGATGTACATTACCGGAGGCATCGGCTCCACCCATCATGGCGAAGCCTTCACCTTCGATTATGATTTGCCCAATGATACGGTCTACGCCGAAACCTGTGCGTCCATCGGGCTGATCTTTTTTGCGTCGCGGATGCTGCGGCTGGAGGCCCGGTCGGAATATGCGGATGTGCTGGAGCGGGCGCTGTACAA